>CALWOK010000134.1 GCA_944383125.1 uncultured Flavonifractor sp. | reverse complement strand
CTTCCAAGCTGGTCGCGTGGGTTCGATTCCCATCACCCGCTCCATACGCGCCTGTAGCTCAGGTGGATAGAGCAACTGCCTTCTAAGCAGTGGGTCAGGGGTTCGAGTCCCTTCAGGCGTGCCATCTCCTCGCAAGCGCTATGGTGGATGTAGTTCAGTTGGTAGAGCATCGGATTGTGGTTCCGAGTGTCGCGGGTTCGAGTCCCGTCATCCACCCCATAAATTCCAAGGCGGAAGGGCCGGAGCGTCCGCTCCGGCCCCTTTGCTTTTGACCAGCCATGTTGGGGTGTAGCCAAGTGGTAAGGCACGGGACTTTGACTCCCGCATTCGCTGGTTCGAGCCCAGCCATCCCAGCCACTTGACTCGTTAGCTCAGTCGGCAGAGCAACTGCCTTTTAAGCAGTGGGTCCGGGGTTCGAATCCCCGACGGGTCACCAAAAAGAAGGACATCCGAAAGGGTGTCCTTCTTTTTGAGTTTTGGCGGCTTAAGGCCGCCCGCACTCCCTCCCCTTGTGATTGCACATAGCAAAGGGCCTGCTGCAACAGCTGCAGCAGGCCCTTGTTCTGTGGTTCAGCGATAACAAATTTCGTGGCGCTTGGGGCCGGTGGAGACAATGGTGATGGGGGCTTCAATCTCCTTCTCCAGGAAGGCCACATAGTCCTTGGCCTGCTGGGGCAGGGCGTTGAAGTCGGTAACGCCCCGGATATCGCACTTCCAGCCCGGCAGGGTGGTATACACCGGCTTGGCCTGATCCAGCAGAGCAGGCACCGGAAAGTCCCGGCTGACTTTACCGTCGATCTCATAGCCGGTACACACCTTGATTTCGTCCAGGTAGCCCAGGCAGTCAATGGCAGTCAGTGCCACCTGCGTGGTCCCCTGCACCATACAGCCGTACCGGGTGGCCACGGCGTCAAACCAGCCCACACGGCGGGGCCGTCCGGTGGTGGCGCCATACTCGCCGGCATCGCCGCCCCGGCGGCGCAGCTCCTCTGCCTCCTCGCCAAACAGCTCGCTGACAAAGGCGCCCGCCCCTACGGCGGAGGAGTAGGCCTTGGTGACGGTCATCACATCCTGGAAGGCCGTGGGAGGAACGCCGCCGCCCACCGTACCAAAGCCGGCCAGGGTGTGGGACGAGGTGGTCATGGGGCAGATGCCCAGGTTGGGGTCCTTCATGGAACCCAGCTGGCCCTCCAGCAGCACCTGTTTGCCCTCCTTCAGGGCCTGGTGGACGTAGCTCACTCCATCCCCCACATAAGGCTCCAGAATGGCCTTGTAGCCCCTCAGCTCTTCCATCAGCTTGGCAGGCTCCAGGGGCGGCTGGTGGTAGAGGTGCTCCAGCAGCACATTTTTCAGCGCACAGATGTGCTCCACCTGGGTACGCAGCCGGTCCTCATGCCACAGATCGGCCACCTGGATGCCGATTTTGGCATACTTGTCCGAGTAAAAGGGGGCAATGCCCGACTTGGTGGAGCCAAAGGCCTTTCCGCCCAGGCGGGCCTCCTCACAGCTGTCCAGCAGCACATGATACTGCATCAGCAGCTGGGTGCGCAGGTCCACAATGACATTGGGCGCAGGCACCCCGCCCTCCTCCAGGTGTTTCAGCTCCTGGGCAAACTTGGCTGCATCCAGCGCCACACCGTTGCCAATGATATTGGTGACATGGCGGTAGAATACGCCGGAGGGCAGCTGGTGGAGGGCAAATTTCCCATAATCACAGATGATGGTATGCCCCGCATTGGCGCCCCCCTGGAAGCGGATGACCACGTCAGACTGTTCTGCCAGCAGATCGGTGATCTTGCCCTTGCCCTCGTCGCCCCAGTTGGCCCCTACAATCGCTTTTACCATATTTGTTTTCCTCCTGCTGCGGGGATTCGCACCATTGGCCTTTTCCCGTCAGCAATGGCGGAGAGAGTTCTCCCCGCTTGGTATTATAGTACGCTTTTTGCCCGGTTTCAAGGCAGAATGGAGGAAAAAAATCATCGATGCTCTTTTTTCGCCCGCCACAAGGCTCCCAGGGGAAAAATCCAAAAAAGTGGTTTACTTCTATACTTCACTTTGATAAAATAGCATGGACGGACCGCTGTGATCCTGTCCAGAGACGGTCTCACCAAAACACCTTCAGGAGGTCAAACTGCTATGACCAAACGGGAAAAACGGGAACACAACGATCTCCTCTATGAGGCGATCCTTACCTTGAAAAACCTGGACGAATGCCGGAAGTTTTTCTCCGATCTGTGTACTGTGGCGGAGCTTCGGGCCATGGAACAGCGTTTTGAGGTAGCCATGCTCCTGTCCAACGGCATGATCTACAACGACATTCTGGAACGCACCGGCGCCTCCAGCGCCACCATCAGCCGGGTCAACCGCTCCCTGCAATATGGCGCCGACGGCTATCAGGCCGTTCTGCCCCGCATCAAGGAGCAGCTCAGCGACGATGGCGTATGAATTTCTGGCGGGGTGCTATGACCGCTTTACCGCCGACGTCCGCTATCCCCGCTGGCCGGACTATCTGGAAAAGCACTTCCGCCGTTCCAGGCTGCCCATCCGCACCGTATTGGATCTGGCCTGCGGCACCGGCTCTCTCACCGCTCTCCTGGCCCAGCGGGGCTATGAGATGATCGGGGTGGATGTATCGGGAGAAATGCTGGCCCAGGCTATGGAGAAATGCCGGAATACAGAGGGGATCCCTCCCCTGTTCCTCCAGCAGTCCATGGAACAGCTGGACCTCTACGGCACCATAGACGCCTGTGTCTGCTGCCTGGACAGCGTCAACTATATCACCCGGCCCAAAACCCTGGCCCGGGCCTTTCAGCGGGTACACACCTTCCTGATGCCCGGCGGCCTGTTTCTCTTTGACATCAATACCCCGGACAAGCTCCAGGGCCTGGACGGCCAACTGTTTCTGGATGAGGACGAGGACGCCTATTGTGTCTGGCGGGCCGATTACTCCCCCCGCCGGAAGATCTGTACCTATGGCTTCGACCTGTTTTACCGGGAAGAGGACGGGCTGTGGCGGCGGGAGGAAGAAGTCCATGAGGAATACGCCTACCAGCCGGAAGAGCTGGAGGACATGCTCCGGCAGGCCGGGTTCCGCCACATCAAGCAATATGGCGAGCTGAGTATGCGCCCCCCCAAAGAGGGCGCCCAGCGCATTTTTTTCGCTGCACGAAAGGATTTTTAAACCTATGTCAGATTCTATCATCCGTGTCCTGGCCAAGGACGCCCCTGTAAAAGCCTCCGCCATTTCCGCCCGGGCCATGGTGGAGCGGGCCAGACAGATTCACAAAACCCTGCCGGTGGCCACCGCCGCCCTGGGCCGCTCCCTGATGGCCGCCTCCATGATGGGCAACCAGCTGAAGGAGGACAACGGCTCCGTTACCCTGCGCATCAAGGGGGACGGCCCCCTGGGGGGCATCACCGTAGTGTCCGACAGCGCAGGCAACACCCGGGGCTATGTGGTCAACCCCATGGTAGACCTGCCCCTGAAAGGCCCTGCCAAGCTGGATGTGGGTACCGCGGTGGGAAAAGACGGCTCCCTTACTGTCATCAAGGACCTCAATCTGAAAGAGCCTTATGTGGGAACCATTCCCCTGGTCTCCGGAGAAATCGCCGAGGATATCACCTCCTACTTCGCCGAGAGCGAACAAATCCCCTCTGCCTGTGCTCTGGGGGTGCTGGTGGATGTGGATCAGAGTGTACTGTGTGCCGGCGGCTACCTCATCCAGCTGCTGCCCGGGGCCGATGACAGCGTGATTACCGCTGTGGAAGAGGGCATCGCCAAAGTAGGCCCCGTCACCGAGGCCATGCGCAACGGGGAGAGCGCCCGCAGTCTGGTGGAGCGGGTGCTGTCCGCCTTTGAGCTGGAGGTACTGGCAGAGGAGCCGGTGGAGTACCGCTGCTACTGTTCCCGGGAGCGGGTGACCCGCGCCCTCATCAGCATGGGCCGGGAGGAGCTGGAATCCCTCATCCGGGAGCAGGGCAAAGCCCAGCTTACCTGCCAGTTCTGCGACAAGGTGTATGACTACTCCAAAGAGGAATTGGAGGGCATTCTGGCCGCTCTTTGATTTTTTTGAAAAAAATCGAAAAAAGTGGTTGACAACTGGGGGACGTTCTTGTATAATGATTTTCGTCGCTTGGCCCGGTGCCAAGGACAGCAAGAACGAGGGAGCATAGCTCAGCTGGGAGAGCGCATGCCTTACAAGCATGATGTCACAGGTTCGAGCCCTGTTGTTCCCACCACTCCCTTCTCGGGAGCTTTCGCACCCCCTACCGTCTGGCGCGGTAGTTCAGTTGGTTAGAACGCCGGCCTGTCACGCCGGAGGTCGAGGGTTCAAGTCCCTTCCGCGTCGCCATTTTTCTTTTGATGTGGGTATCCGAGTGTCATCCGAAGGATGAGGCAAGGGTCCCTCCCGCGTCACTATTTTTTGTTGATGTGGGTATCTGGGTTTCATCCGGAGGATAAGGCAAAGGCCCCTCCCGCATCACCATTTGCCTCTGTAGCTCAGTTGGTAGAGCAGGGGACTGAAAATCCCCGTGTCGCTGGTTCGATTCCGGCCGGAGGCACCACCGTTCCCGGTGGATACCCTTGTATCCACCGGGGGCATCTCTAAAATTCCAGGCATCTCCTCTTCCCCCTCTGCATAAGATGGGATAGGATATGCAGGTGTAGCTCATCTGGTAGAGCGCCACCTTGCCAAGGTGGAGGTAGCGAGTTCGAGCCTCGTCACCTGCTCCAAAAATGATAACAGGAAGGTTTTCCCTTCCTGTTATCCATATGGCGACATAGCCAAGTGGTAAGGCAGAGCTCTGCAAAAGCTCCATTCCCCAGTTCAAATCTGGGTGTCGCCTCCATAAAAATAACCACACCGTCAGGTGTGGTTATTTTTATGGAATCCTGAGACATTTCAAATGCTCGGGGCAAGTGAATTGCCCCTGCGCCAAGGTTTTGCCTGGGGCAAAACGCTTGTACGGCATCTATACTTTGCGGACAAGACAAAAAAAGAAGCACCTGCTTTGCAGGTGCTTCTTTTTGATTGAAATTTAATTTACATCTACCATTTTACTATGATATAATAGACCCACTACCTTGAAGGAGAGGAGCTTATGAATCGTGAAAAGCTCATCATCCAGGATCTGGATCCGTCCCTGGATGATGGAATTTTTTTCTATGCCGGACCCAAAACCGTCCGGTGCAAGGGGTGCTTTGAGTGCTGGCTGAACATACCGGGACGGTGCTGCATGGCCGACCGCAGCGAAACCATCGGCAGCCGCATTGCCGTAACGGAAAAGGTCATCCTGGTCAGCAGAAGCAGTTACGGCGGCTTTGCCGCCCCGGTCAAGCGGGTGCTGGATCGGAGCATCCCAGGGGTGCTGCCCTTTTTCCGCTGGATTCACGGGCGGATGCACCATCTCCCCCGTTACCGAAGCCAGCCTGAAATGGAGATCCACTTCTACGCCGCCGGGGAGCTGACCCAGAAGGAGCGAACCCTGGCAGAAAAGGCCGCCAGGGCGATGGCCATCAACTTCAATGCCAGCAGGGTCAGCGTAACCTTTTGGGATACGCTGCCTGATCTGAAGGAGTTTTAGGATGAAAACATTGTACTTATCCCTGAGTCCCAAAAAAAGATGGAGCAATTCCGCCTATCTGGCGGCCACCGCCCGCCTGTTTTCCGGCCGTGACAGCACCGTCCTCCACTACCGGGGCCGGAAGGATGTCCCCCGGCTGATGGAAGAGCTGAAGGGCGGCTGCCGGCTGGTGCTGGTCATGCCCCTGTTCGTGGACGGCATCCCCTCCCATGTGCTGGAGCTGATGGACCTGATCCAGGCCCACACCCAGAAAGAACCCTTTCCCCTGGAGGTCTATTCTATCCTCAACTGCGGTTTCTACGAGGGGGAGCAGTGCGAATACGCCCTTGAGATGGTGGAGTGCTGGTGTCTCCGCTGTGGCTTTACCTTCCTGGGGGGCCGGGGCATCGGGGCCGGCGAGATGTTCGGGGTGATGCGGCTCAACCTTCTGGTGGGAGTGCTGCTTCTGGTGGTGGATTTTCTCATCAGCCTGGTCGGTGCTCTTTCCGGCGGAGCGGCCACCATCGGTGCTGTGCTGGGCGGGATGCACCCCATGGGCGGACTGATTACCATTGGCCTGGGCATTCTGTGGAGCCTGGGCGGCTGGTTCGCCGCCGCCAAGGTGGGCCGGTGTGCCGCAAAAGGCCTTCCCTGCCCCATCCGCTATACCACCGTTACCTTCTGCCCTGCCTTCCTGTTTGTATGTTTCGCAAGCCTCTATTGGATGTTAAGGGCATTTCTGCTTCATTTTGTGCCGGTGTGGAAACTCTTCCGCAAGCTCTATTAAAAAAACAGGTCCTGTTGCACAACAGTGTAACAGGACCTGTTTCTGTTGATGGGATGCTACAGCACACCCTTGCGGACGTTGACCACAAAATCCTGCACGTTGGTCACAATGGTGCGCACCGACAGGCTGCCCCGGTCCCGCAGCTTGTTCACCGCAAATTCCGAGATATCCACCGAATAGAAATAGACGGGACGCACCACCCCGTTGACCACCCGGTAAGAGGGGGTCATATTGCCGGTGGCTACCGTGTGGAGGGTGGAGGCCATACAGATCACCGTGGTGGCCTCCCGCACCCGGGTACGCATGGCGTCCTGGCCCTCATAGACATTGCCGTACACCTCAGGCAGCGGGCCGTCATCCCGGACAGAGCCAACCAGCACAAAGGGGACGTTGTGATGGACGCACTCATACATAATGCCGTCCCCCACCTTGCCGGACTGGACAAAGGCGGCGGTGGAGCCTGCCAGCCGGACGGCGTTGATGGTGTCAATGTGGTTGTAGTGGCCGTTGGGCATACTCCTCTGGGTGTAGATATCCTGTCCCAGGGCGGTGCGGAGATAGCCCGCCTCCAGGTCATGGGTGGCCAGGGCGTTGCCTGCCAGCAGGCCGTGGACATACCCGCCCCGCACCAGGGCGGCAAAGGCATCCCGGGCATCGTGGTCAAAGGCACAGGCGGGACCCATCACCCATAAAATCCGCCCATGCTCCTTTTCATGGCGGAGCAGCTGGTAAATGGAGTCATAGTCCATGGAATAGGCGGTCTCCCGGGAACGGCCCTGGCGGAAGGAAAAGGTCTCCTGTTCTCCCCTGTCTGCCTCTTCAAAGCCGTCAGGGTGGACGTAAATACCCTGGGAGGCGTCCGCCGTCCGGCCCACCGCCACCGGCTCCCCGGCTTTCAGGTTGCGGAACTCCACTGCCGCCAGCTTGCCCTCCCGCAGTACGGCCACACAGTCCATGCGGCTCTCCTCCAACAGCAGCCACTGGCCCTTTACCTTTACATACTCGGGAAAAATACTGGTGGCATGGTAGCCTTCCGGGGCCACCCCGTCCCGGGGTGCCGGCTGGAACTGAGCGTCAGGGGCATTCTGAAAGAGTGCCTGGTCAAAGGCAGGCGCATGGTACACAGGCAGAGAAAAGCACATGGGAATGCAGACTCCTTTCTGTTTGGTTGTGTCCCCATTGTATCATGCCTCTTTGTCCCTGGCAAAGCCTTCTTTATAAATCCTTTTTGATGCGGTTTATGGCATTTTTTTGTAACCTGGACACCTGGGCCTGGGAGGTGCCCACCTCGGCGGAGACCTCCATCTGGGTCTTTCCCTCAAAAAAGCGCATCCGCAAAATGCGCTTTTCCCGGTCGGTAAGCCGGTCTATGGCCTCCTTCAGGGCGATGTGCTCCAGCCAGCTCTCATCGGTGTTTTTGGAGTCCTTGACCTGATCCATCACACAGATGGTATCTCCCCCATGCTCATACACCGGCTCGTACAGGGAGACCGGGTCCACAATGGCGTCCAGGGCAAAGACTACCTCCTCCCGTTTCAGGTTGAGCATTTGGGCAATTTCCTCCATACTGGGTTCCCGCTGGTGCTCGTTGAGATAGGCCTCCTTGGCCTGGAGCACCCGGTAGGCGGTATCCCGCATGGAGCGGGACACCCGCAGCGAGGAATTGTCCCTTAAATACCGCCGGATTTCCCCTACAATCATCGGCATGAGGATACCATTAGGGAAACAGGCTTATTCCTCCCCCTGAACAAAGGTATAGTAAATACGCACCCGGCTCCCCTCCACCACAATGCGCTCAATGCAGTCCCGCAGCACCATCTGCCGCTCTCCCTGGCTCAGGCTGGGCCAGAGGGCGCCAATCTCCGCCGCCTGCTGCCGCAGCTGCTCCAGCCGGGCCGTTTTGCGGCGGCTCTCCTCCTCATCGGCATAGGCCTTCCGCAGCAAGTCCAGCTGCTGGCGGGCCTGTCCGATCTCCTCTGCCAGCACTTGCTCCTCTCCCTCGGCGTAGAGGGTGTACAGCCGCCGCAGCTTGGCCTGCTGCCGCCGCAGCTGCTCCTCCAGCTGGGCCAGCGGGTCGGCCCCCTGTACCTTCCCCCCTTCCAGCCGGGCGGACACCTGAAAAAGGTCCTGCAGCACCAGCTCCTCCAGTTCACCGGCCCACACCGCCGGGGCGGTACAGGGCTGCTCCCCCGCCATATAGGACTTGGTGGGGTCCCTGCCGTAGCAGCGCAGCTTGTATCCCCCCTTCCCCCATCGGATATACCGCATCCTGGCCCCGCAGCAGCCGCAATAAACCAATCCGGTGAGCAGATGGCTGTGGCCCGGCGGGGTGCGGGCTTTGAGGGAGCGCTCCTTCATCTTCTCCTGGACCAGATGAAACAGCTCTTCCGACACAATGGGCTGATGCAGCCCCTGGTACTCCTCTCCCTTGTAGGTAATCCGTCCGATGTTACTTTTGCGGGAGAGAATCTGGGTCACCTGCCGGTCATATTTCAGCCCCAGCAATCTGGCAATCCGCTGGGCCGACCACCCTTTCAGATAGAGCTGATACATCTGGCGCACCTTGGGGGCGTCGGCATTGGGGACCAGAATCCCGGCGGCAGGGTCATAGTCATAGCCGAAAGGCACCCCGCCGCCCCCCATCCAGTATCCCTGCCGCACCCGTTCCACCATGCCCATCCGGGTACGCAGGTAGATGTTTTCCCGCTCCAGCTGGGCAAAGGCGGACAGAATGCCGATCATGGCCCGTCCGTAGGGGGTGGAGGTGTCAATGCTCTCATTCAGGGAGATAAAGTCCACCCCGTTGGGGAGAAAGACATCCTCAATGAGATAGAGGGTATCCTTCTGGGAACGGGAGAGCCGGTCCAGCTTGAACACTACCACCGTGGCCACCTGTCCTCCCCGGACATCCTCCATCAGCCGGAGCATCTCGGGCCGGTCCAGGTTGCTGCCGCTGTAGCCCCCGTCGATATAGCTGCGGTAGTGGTCCCACCCCATGGCCTTGCAGTAGGCCTCCAGCCGCTCGCTCTGGGCCTGGATGGAGTAGCCCTCCTCCGCCTGGGCCTCGGTGGATACCCGGATGTAGAGGGCCCGCAGAGGCCCTTTGGGCGGGGGGGCCTTCATGCCCCCTCCTGTCTGTGCCGGTGGGCCGCCAGCTGTCTGGCCCTGGCCTGGCTGAGCAGCTCCACCAGCAGGGGGTTGCTGACCGGCTGACGGGGCAGCTGACCGGCCTGTTGTCCGTTGATATAGCGAATGAGTTCCATGTCCTCGCCTCCCCCTCCAGTATGGGCATCTCTCTGCCGGTTTAGTCTCAGGGCTGCCCTCCGCCCCCCTGATAGCGGGCCGCAAAGGCCCGCAGCCGGTCCATGGAGTCCACCAGCCGGTACTGGGCGGAGATCTTGTCCCGCACCTGGGCAGGCAGCCCTTCAAAATACGCCTCGGCCCGGGGATTGTGGCGGAAGAGCACATACAAATCGGTATAATACGGGCGCATCCTATCACCTCTTTTCTAGGATGCGCCTTTTTGGCAGATGTATGCCCTTTAAAATTGCCAGGCTTTTTTCAGCTGTTCCAGGGCCGGGGTCATATCCTGGGCATCCACCTGGGTATAGCCCAGAATGAGCGCCGGAAGCCGGGGAGCAGCCGGGGGGGTCAGCTCGCACCCCGACAAGGGGGATACCCCCACACCCGCCAAAGCCGCCCGCCGGGTCAGCTCCTCCTCCTTCCAGCGCCCGTCCATCCGCAGCAGCAGGTGCAGCCCTGCGTCTCCGCCGGTAAAGGTACCCACCCGGGTCAGTCCGGTATCCCGGGCAGCGGTCAGAAGGGCCTCCCGTCTGGCCTTGTACCGCAGGCGGGTGCGGTTGATGTGGCGCTCAAAGTGGCCCCCCTCCATAAAGCTGGCCAGGGCATACTGTTCAAAGGAGGGGACGGTGGAGGAGTAAAACCAGAACTCCTTCTGCCACCGTTCCAGCAGCTGGGGCGGGAGCACCATATAGCTGATGCGCAGAGAGGGGGCCAGGCTTTTGGCAAAGGTATTCAGATAAATGACCCGCCCCCCGCTGTCCAGGCTCTGGAGGGCGGGAATGGGACGGCCGGAAAACCGGAACTCGCTGTCGTAGTCGTCCTCCAAAATATAGCGCCCGGGACGGCTGGCAGCCCATTGCAGCAGGGCCTGCCGCCGGGTCACCGGCATGATGATGCCCAAGGGAAAGTGGTGGGAGGGGGTAACGTGTACCACCTCCGCCCCGCTCTCCTCCAAGGCGTCCACCCGCAGCCCCTGACTGTCCAAGGGGATGGGAGCCACCTGCGCCCCGCAGCTGGTGAGAATGCGGTGGGTTTTGGCATAGCCCGGGTCCTCCACCCCATAGCCCACTTCCCGGCCCAGCAGCTGCACCAGCAGACTGATGAGCACCTCCGACCCGGCCCCCACCACAATCTGGGCCGGATGGGCCTGGATACCCCGGAACCGGTAGAGGTGGCAGGCGATGGCCTCCCGCAGCTGTGGTACTCCCTGGGGATGGGGGGAGTCCAGCAGGGTACCCTCCTGCTGAGAGAGCACCTCCCGCATCAGCTTGGCCCAGGTGGAAAAGGGAAAGAGGGCGGTATCCACCGCACTGGTGGAAAAATTATAGCGGAATACCGGCCGGGCAGACTCCTGAGGGGGCGGAACTGGCGGCGCCTCTCCCAGAGAGGGTACCTCCCCCGCCAGGACAAAAAAGCCCCGCTTGGGCCGGGAGCTGAGATAGCCCTCCGCCAGCAGCTGTTGATAGGCCCCCTCCACCGTGACCACACTGATTTTCAGATGGGCTGCCAGAGCCCGCTTGGAGGGCAGGCGCTCCCCGGCCTTCAGCCGTCCCTCCTCAATCTCCCGCCGGATATGGCGGTAGAGCTGTTCATACAGGGGCATGGCCCCTTTGCTGTCCAGAATGGGCGTCAGCATACCGTTCCTCCTGTCTGACCTGGTCTGGTTTTCTTTTTATGATACAGAAGAAGGGCTCAGAAGGCAAGGGAAAGGAAAGTCCATCGAATCCCGTCCCACGATAAAAAATATAGCCCCTACCTCCGCCGTATGAAACCATCTGCCTGGGAGATACTGAAACCAGACACAGAGAAGAGGAGGCGCAGGGCAATGCAGGGAAAAGTAGAAATCTGCGGCGTCAACACATCCAAGCTGAAGGTACTGAAAAACGAGGAAACCATGGCGCTCCTCCGCCGGGTGAAGGAGGGGGATATGGAGGCCCGGGAACAGCTGATTGCCGGGAATCTCCGGCTGGTGCTGTCGGTGATCCAGAAATTTTCCAACCGGGGGGAACATGCCGACGACCTGTTTCAGGTGGGATGTATCGGCCTCATCAAAGCCATTGACAACTTCAACATTGATCTGGATGTGCGTTTTTCCACATACGGCGTGCCGACCATGGTGTATTTGTGGAAAACCATGCTTTCCCGGCAAAATGCCCGCCCCCTTGCATTGGATTTTCCACCATGCTACAATACAGGTTCAGAAACCCATTTGAACTGCAAAGGAGTCTGAACCATATGGAACTGACAAGAGAGCAGGCCCTGGCCCTGCTGCACACCTACAACAAGGAGCCCTTCCACCTCCGCCACGCCTATACCGTGGAGGCCGTCATGGGGTGGTATGCCAGACAGCTGGGCTATGAGGAAGAGGCCCCCTTCTGGGCCATGGCAGGGCTGCTCCATGACCTGGATTTTGAGCAGTACCCCGACCAGCACTGCGTCAAGGTACGGGAAATTCTGGAGGAGCAGAAACTGGACCCCGCCCTCATCCATGCTGTGGTGAGCCACGGCTGGGGGATGACCGATGGAGATGCCCAGCCGGAGCACCAGATGGAAAAGGTGCTCTTTGCCGCCGATGAGCTGACCGGCCTCATTGGGGCGGCCGCCCTGATGCGCCCCTCCAAGAGCGTGCAGGACATGGAGCTGTCCAGCCTGAAGAAAAAGTACAAGGACAAGCGCTTTGCCGCAGGCTGTTCCCGGGAGACCATCGCCCAGGGGGCGGAGCTGCTGGGCTGGGAGCTGAATGAGCTGCTGGAGCGCACCCTCCAGGCCATGAAGGACTGCGAAGGGGCCATCGAGGCCCAGTGCCAGGAGTAAGACAGAACAAGGGCGCTGCCGGCCGGCAGCGCCCTTTTGTCAGGGTTGATTTGCTTACTTGCCCACGATCTCGGCGGTATCCATGGCGATCATCAGCTCTTCGTCGGTGGGGATGAGGAGCACCTTCACCTTGGAGTCGGGAGCGGAGATCACAGCCTCCTTGCCCCGGACCTTGTTGGCCTGCTGGTCCATCTTGACCCCCATGAACTCCAGGCCGGAAGCGGAATTGTAGCGGGTGATGGCGTCGTTCTCGCCCACACCGGCGGTAAAGACGATGGCGTCCACCCCGCCCATGGCGGCAGCATAAGCGCCGATATACTTCTTCACGCTGTACTGGAAGGCCTCCAGCGCCAGAGCAGCCTGCTTGTTGCCCTCGTTGGCGGCGTTCTCAATGTCACGGAAGTCGGAGGACACCCCGGAAATGCCCAGCACGCCGGACTTCTTGTTGAGGATGGTCATCATTTCCTTCATGTCGTAGCCGTGCTTGTTCATCAGGTACTCCATGATGCCGGCATCCAGGTCGCCGGAGCGGGTACCCATGGGCAGACCGGCCAGGGGGGTAAAGCCCATGGTGGTGTCCACGCTCTTGCCGCAGTCCACGGCGGCAATGGAGGAGCCGTTGCCCAGGTGGCAGGTGATGATCTTCAGCTCCTCAATGGGCTTGCCCAGCATGGCGGCAGCCCGCTGGGATACATAGCGGTGAGAGGTGCCGTGGAAGCCGTAGCGGCGCACCTTGTCCTGCTCATAGCACGCATAGGGCAGGGCGTAGATGAAGCTCTTGGGGGGCATGGTCTGGTGGAAGGTGGTATCAAACACGCCTACCATGGGGACGCCGGGCATGACCTGCTCGCAGGCCTTGATGCCGGTGAGGTTGGCGGGATTGTGGAGGGGGGCCAGGGGGATACACTCCTCCAGAGCTTCCTTCACAGCGTCGGTGATGAGGACGGAAGAGGCGAACTTCTCACCGGCGTGCACCACACGGTGGCCCACGGCGTCAATCTCGGAAACGCTCTTGATGACGCCGTGCTCCTCAGACAGCAGGGCGTTCAGCACAGCCTGGATGGCCTCGGCGTGGGTGGGCATGGGGATGTCAAACTCATACTTGGCATCCTTGGCGGGAATCTTATGGGTCAGGCGGCCGTCGATGCCAATCCGCTCACACAGGCCCTTGGCCAGCACCTCCCGGGTATGGGGGTCCATCAGCTGATACTTGAGGGAAGAGCTGCCTGCGTTGATGACCAGAACTTTCATGGTTCTATCTCTCCTTACATTCCTTTTAAACTATGGCTTGAGTGCCAAGCGTTCCCGTAGTACAATAGGAGCACATATATGTTTATTGTATCCCTTTTTACCAAAAAGAACAACCTACAATTTAAACGAAAGAGCAGTATTTTTTGTTGTGCCCGGGAGGGAATTTTATGACTGCTGCCGGAATCATTGCTGAATACAATCCCTTCCACCTGGGCCATGCCTGGCACATCCGCCAGACCAGGGCGGCGCTGGGGGAAGATCTGCCCGTGGTGTGCGTCATGAGCGGACACTGGACCCAGGGGGCAGACTGCGCCATTGTCCCCAAATGGCTGCGGGCCAGTCTGGCTTTGCAGGGGGGCGCCGATCTGGTGCTGGAGCTGCCTACCCCCTGGGCCATGTCCTCGGCGGAGTCCTTTGCCCGGGGCGGTGTGGCTCTGCTGCATGCCACCGGGGTGGTGGAATATCTCTCTTTCGGCAGCGAAAGCGGGACACTGGAGCCGCTTCTCCAGGCTGTTGAGGCCCTGGAGTCCCCCCAGTACACCCAGCGGCTGCGGCAGGGGCTGGAGCAGGGGCTCTCCTTCCCTGCCGCCCGGCAGATGGCCACCCAAAGCCCCTGTCTCTCCTCCCCCAACAACAACCTGGGGGTGGAATACCTCCGGGCCTTGGCTGCTCTGCACAGCAGTATGAAACCCTTTACCATTCCCCGGCGGGGGGTGGAGCACCACGCCCAGGAGGCGGCAGAGGGCTTTGCTTCGGCTACCTACATTCGCCGTCTGCTGCGCTCCAACCAGCAGAAGCAGGCGGAAGGGCTGCTCCCCCCAGGTACCACCGGCCAGTTGGAGCAGGTGTCCTCCCTCTACCACGGGGAACGGGCCATTCTTGCCACACTGCGCACCATGACGGCAGCGGACTGGGCTGCTCTCCCCGACAGCGGCAGCAGCGAGGGACTGCCTGACCGGTTGAGGGAGGCCGCCCGGCAGGCCCTGACTCTGGATGGATTTTATGCCCTGGCCAAAACCAAGCGCTACACCCACGCCCGGCTGCGGCGGCTGGCCCTGTCCGCCTTTCTGGGCATCACCCTGGCAGACCGTCCCCCCCTCCCTCCCTATATCCGGGTATTGGGATTCAACCGGCGGGGACAGGAGCTGCTGAAACAGATGAAGCACACCTGTTCCCTCCCCATACTCACCAAGCCCGCCCACGCCAAGGCCCTGGACGGCCCCGCCCGGCGGCTCTTTGAGGGGGAATGCCGGTACACCGATTTATACGGCCTGTGCTTTCCCGCCCCTCTGCCCTGCGGCCTGGAGTGGACCACCAATCCGGTCAGACTGGAATCATAGCATAGAAACAGCCGGAGGGCGCTGCATGGCAGCGCCCTCCGGCTGTTCTTCGGTGTCATTCAGTTTTCGGTGAGGATATCGGACAGGTCCATGGGGGTGGCATCGCTCCACAGCCGCTCCAGATCGTAGAACTGGCGGGCCTCCTCGTTGAAAATATGAACCACCACCGAGGAAAAGTCCAGCAGAATCCAGATGCCCCCCCGGTGGCCCTCCACATGGTGGGGGGGCTCGCCGGCGTCCTTCAGCATCTTTTCGCACACATCGGCCAGGGCCTTGATCTGGGTGGTGGAAGTGGCGGAGCACAGCACAAAATAGTCCGCCAGGGTGGTCAGATGCCCAGTCTCCAGCACCTTGATATCCTGTCCTTTCTTGCTGTCCAGTGCCTTGACAGCGGCAATGGCAAGTTCCTTGGGTGTCATCCTTTGTTCTCTCCTTTACTCCATAGGCTCCATACCGGGGCCAATTTCAGGTTGGGTGGTGGGCTGCACGGTCGGGGCAGCCGTAGGCGGGGGGGTGGGGTCCGGGGTGGCCTGGGGCGTAGGCTCCGGGGTAATGACAGGGGTAGGCTCCGGCGTCTCACTGGCCCCGCCATCCGGCGTATTCTGGGGGGTGCTCTCCGGTGCAGGGGTTGTGCCGGGGGTCTCTGTAGGTTTTGGCTGGATGCTGGCCTGGGGTGTGGGGGTAGTCTCCGGATCGGGCCGGGTAACAGTGCCGGAACCGCTGGAGCTGCTGGAGCCGCCGCCGGAACTGGAACTGCTTCCGGAGCTGCCCCCCTGGGGACGGGTGGCATAGCTGTCCTCCACACGGCCGCTGGTGGAGGACAGGGAGCCGTTGTCATTGACCATCATCAGATCCAGCTCGTTGAGCGCAATCTCCTCCAGATAGGGATTGAAATAGTCGTTGATCATCTCCAGGGTTTCGTCGGGGATGGGGGTGACATAGGACTGATTGTTGCCCACCGTCCGGCTGTACACCCACACGCCCTTACAGGGCAGGGTCATAAATTCCACATTGTCCATGCTCAGGCCGCCCAGAATGGCCTCCTGGGCAAACCAGGCAATGTTATTGACCGTCAAGGTGTTTTTGGTGTCCACATTGTTCATAAAAATGCTGGCCAGGGCGGGGATTTTATCCACACTCAGGCTGGACAGGCACTTTTCAATGACCGCCTTGAGGAAATCCTGCTGGGTCTGGATGCGGCCCAGGTCGCCGTTGGCATAGCCGCCGTAGGACACCACCTTGCCGTTGACCACCTTGTCGTTGTTCTTCCGCCAGCGCAGCAGCTGCATGGCCTTGTCGCCGTCAATGTTCTGGGGGCCTTTGTTCAGGTGGATATAGAGATCCTGGGAGGGGTCCTCGTAGTTCATATCATAGGGGACATCAAACCACACCGGGCCGATGGCGTCCACCAGCTCTCCTACGGCCTCCCACTCCACCACCACGGTAAAGTCGGGCTGGAAGCCGATCAAGTAGGAGATTTCCTCCTTCAGGAAATCCACCCCATCCTTGTCGTACTTGGGAGCATAGTTGTAGACGGAGTTGATCTTTTTCACATCCCAGGGTACATTCACCATGGTATCCCGGGGGATGTTCAGCACATTCAGCTTCTGGTTGGGGATATCATAGGACATGACCATAAGGGTATCGGTATTGCCGCCGCCGCCGGTATCCCGGCCGATAACCAGGAAGGTATAAAACTCTTCCTTCCGGTCTCCCGACAGCTTGGGTCCATAGCTTTCCATCCCGGGGGTCTGTTCCACTTCGGTCACTTCCACCACATTGGGAATCTGGGGCTTGACCACCAGCAGTTTATAGGCAATAAACATGATTACAATGATGGCGGCAATCACCGTCAGAACGATGAACAGAATGCGCAGCGCCTTCTGCTGGGTGGTGGGCTTCCTCTTTCCCGGTGTTTTGGGCGGCTTTTGCTCCTTGGAGAGCCGGGCGCCGCCCCGGCTGTTCTTTTTGTCTTCTGAGTACATGTTACGGTTCCTTTCCGGTGGATTCCTTCCTCAGCCAATCCCTGGCCCGCAGCGTATTGGGATGGACGGGCAGATTGCGGTCCTTCATCTCCTGAATGCTCATCTCGCACCCTGCCAGCACTGCCTGGTCCAGATCGGTATAGGCCAGCTCCCGAAGCCGCTCCACCCCAGGAAAATCCCGGTTGGGCTCCATGTAGTCGGCAATATACAAAATCTTTTCCAGCAGGGTCATGTCTTCCTTTCCGGTGGTGTGCCAGAAAATCGCCCAATAGATCTGGTCGTTGACTCCATACACATCCCGGGCCACACACGCCCCGGTTTTGGAGTGGAGTAACTTGACCGCCTGCTGCTCCAAATCATCCAGTACGATACCATAGTTGCGGCATAATTGCAACTGATCTTCCATTTCCAGGTACTTTGTACAGTCGTGGAGGATGGCCGCCCGGCGGGCGCTCTCCACATCGCCCCCCCATCGCCGGGCCAACCGCACCGCCTCTTCCTCCGTTCCTCTCACATGGGCAATCCGCTTGGCCCGGATCATGGAATAGGAACAGGCCCGCAGTTCCCGGTGGGGCAGCTGCCTCAAATCATAGTGAACCCCATACAGCCCATGGCGCACAATATAGCCGTACACCGCCGGGGCCAGAAATTCCTGTCCCTGCCCCGCCGCCAGCAGCTCCCGCAGCTGGGTGGAGGACACCTCCACAATCTCAGGCAGCTGGAGCACCTGGGTTCTGGCTCCAAACCGCTCCTGCAAAAAGGCCCCGTGGCGCTCCAGCTCCTCCACGCAGTCGGCATGGGTGCGGGCAAAGGTGCACACCCCTGCCAGTCTGGCAATCTGCTCCGGCTCCCGCCAGTCCTGGAGGGTAAGGAACATGTCGGTCCCCATCAGCAGCCACAGCTCCGCCCCGGGATACTGCCGGTGGAACTGTTCCAGGGTATCGGCGGTAAAGCTTTTGCCCGGCCTGGACAGCTCTACGTCGCTGATCCTCACCTGCTTGGGCAGCAGCAGACTGTCCGCCGCCAGTTCCACCATGGCAAGCCGGTCCTGGGGGCTGGGACTGTCCGCCGGCAAGGCCTTGTGGGGCGGCGTGGCTGCCGGGACAAAGCACAGCTGATCCAGCTGCAAGGCCTCCAGGGCAAACCGGGCAGCCGCCAGGTGTCCCAGATGGGGTGGGTTGAAGGTACCGCCGTAAATGCCAAGCTTCATGGTAGCGCCCCCCTTGTTCCGTTATCGTTTTTTCTTGTCTGCCACCAGAATGATTTTATCCTTCTTGTCCTTCCTGTGGGTTGGACGATAGAGCACGAATTTTGTTCCGATCACCTGCACCACCTCGCTGCGGGTGACCTGGGCCAGGGCTTCGGCCGCCTCCCGGCTGGTAAGCATACAGTTTTCCAGCACCTTGCCCTTGATAAGCTCCCGGGCTTCCAGTGCGTCGTTGGCCTGCTTCACCAGGTTGTCCCCGATGCCGTCTTTTCCTATGTGCAAAATAGTGTCAATGCTGTTGGCCAGGCCCCGAAGCTGGGCCCGCTGCTTACTGGTCAGTTCCATTGAAATAGTTCTCCAATTCTGTTTTGAATTTTTGTAAGGCGTTGCCCCGGTGGGAGATGGCGTTTTTCTCCTCCGGGGTCAGCTCCGCAAAGGTCTTTTTCAGCTGGGGCAGGAAAAAGACCGGGTCATACCCAAAGCCCCCTGTCCCTTTGGGGGCATAGGCGATGGTGCCGGGACACTCCCCCCTGGCCTCCACTTTGTCCCCGTTGGGGAAACAGCAGCAGATGCAGGAGACAAACTTTCCCCGCCGGTCAAGCTGGCCCCGCAGGCTGTTCAGCAGCAGCTGATACCGGCCCACGTCATCCAGCTCCGGGCCGCCGTACCGGGCGGAGTACACCCCGGGCGCTCCGTTGAGGGCGTCCACACACAGGCCGGAGTCATCCGCAATGGCGGGCAGGCCGCTGGCCTCCATCACGGCATGGGCTTTCAGAAAGGCGTTTTCCTCAAAGGTGGCGCCCGTCTCTTCCACCTCCACGTCCACTCCCACGTCGGACTCCAGCACCACATCCACCCCCATCTGGGACAGAATGGCCTGCATCTCCTCCAGCTTGTGGGCGTTTTTGCTGGCCAATACCATTTTCATGTAGATCAACCTCCCAGTACGCTCTGCTGCATGGCCTGAAGCTGGCGGATGCCGCCGGCGCACAAATCCACCAGGGTACGCTGCTCGGCGATGGTAAAGGGCCGGCCCTCCCCGGTACCCTGCAGCTCCACCAGTTCCCCCTGGGCAGTCATCACACAGTTCAAATCCACCTGGGCAGAGGAATCCTCCTCATAGCACAAATCCAGCAGCGGCTCATCCCCTACAATACCGGCGGACACCGCCGCCACCGAGGTGATGAGGGCATCCTCCGCTCCAATCTTCCGCAGAGCCAGGGCCAGGGCAACAAAACCCCCGGTGACGCTGGCGGTACGGGTTCCCCCGTCCCCCTGGAGCACGTCGCAGTCCACGGTAATGGTGCGCTCCCCCAGCTTTTTCATATCCACGCAGGCCCGCAGCGCCCGGCCCACCAGCCGCTGGATTTCCGCCGAGCGGGGAGACAGCTTCAGCTTGGCAATGTCCCGCTTGGAGCGCTCCCGGTTGGCCCGGGGCAGCATGGAATACTCCGCCGTCACCCAGCCCTCTCCCTCAGGCACATGGGGCGGGGTGCGCTCCTCCACGCTGGCGCAGCACAGCACCTGGGTATTGCCGCAGCGGATCAGGCAGGAGCCTTCCGCAAACTGGTTGAAATTGGGTATCAATTCGACAGGCCGCAGCTGGTCGCCCGCCCGTCCGTCTATTCTTGCCATGGTTGTATTTCCTCCCTTAAATCAGCGCTTCCACAAAGGCCTGGGCCTCAAAGGGCATCAGATCGTCAATCCCCTCGCCCACGCCGATATACTTCACCGGCACCTGCAGCTCCTGGGCAATGGCAATGACAATGCCGCCCTTGGCGGAGCCGTCCAGCTTGGTGAGCACAATACCGGTAATGCCCGCCGCCTCCTTGAACTGC
Source organism: uncultured Flavonifractor sp. (assembly GCA_944383125.1). Taxonomy (GTDB): domain Bacteria; phylum Bacillota; class Clostridia; order Oscillospirales; family Oscillospiraceae; genus Flavonifractor. The sequence goes on along the minus strand of CALWOK010000134.1, from coordinate 4,728 downwards.
TTGGCCTGGATAAGTCCGTTCTGTCCGGTGGTGGCGTCCAGCACCAGCAGGGTCTCCCGGTCACAGCCGGGCAGCTCCCGGTCTACCACCCGGGAAATCTTGTTCAGCTCGTTCATCAGGTTCTGCTTGTTGTGGAGCCGTCCGGCGGTGTCAATGAGGATCACATTGGTATTGCGGGCCTTGGCAGCGGTGAGGGCGTCATACACCACAGCGGCAGGGTCGGCGCCCTCGTACTGGCGCACCAGCTCCACCCCGGCCCGCTGGCTCCAGATCTCCAGCTGGTCGGCGGCGGCGGCCCGGAAGGTATCGGCGGCAGCCATCAGCACCCGCTTGCCCTCCCCCTTCATTTTGGCGGCCAGCTTGCCGATGGTGGTGGTCTTGCCCACTCCGTTGACCCCAATGAACAGGGCTACCGAGGGGGTGGTGGTCAGGCGCAGCTCCGGCTCCCCCACCAGCAGCATATCGGTAAGCACCCGCCGCAGACAGGCCCGGGCGGAGTCCATATCCTTGATTTTTTCCTCCTTCACCCGGCGGCGCAGCTCCTCCACCGCCTTCAGGGTGGTGTCCACCCCCATATCGCCCAGAATGAGGGTTTCTTCCAGCTCGTCGTAAAAATCGTCGTTCAGCTCTCCCGCAAAGAGCTGCTCAATGCTGTGGCCGATGTTCTCCTTGGTACGGGTCAGTCCTGCCTTGATTTTCGCAAAAAAACCCATGTGGTTCCTTCCTTTCGTTACTTGATCTCCAGCTCTTTCTCCACATCGTTCAGGTTGATGGTAAGTAACCGGCTGATGCCATGCTCCTGCATGGTGACGCCGTACAGCACGTCGGCTTCCTCCATGGTACCCCGGCGGTGGGTAATGACAATGAACTGGGTTTTATCCGCCATCTGGCGCATGTAGGTGGCAAAGCGCACCACATTGGCGTCATCCAGGGCGGCTTCAATCTCATCCATCACACAAAATGGAGTGGGGCGCACCTTCAAAATGGCAAAGTAGAGGGCAATGGCTACGAAAGCCTTTTCTCCGCCCGACAGCAGCGAGAGCACTTTTAGCGCCTTTCCAGGGGGCTGTACCCGGATTTCGATGCCGCAGTTGAGAATATCCTCCGGGTCCTCCAGCTCCAGGGTGGCCTTGCCCCCCCGGAAGAGCTCCGCAAAGGTCTGCTGGAAGGCTTCGTTCAAAATGGCAAACTGGGTGGAGAAGATGGTGCGCATCTCCTGGGTAATATCGGCAATGATGCCCTCCAGCTCCTTTTTGGACTTCTGAACGTCGTCCCGCTGGTCGGTGAGGTAGGTATAGCGCTGGTTGATGCGCTCAAATTCTTCGATGGCGTCCAGGTTGATGTTGCCCAGGCGGGAAATGGCCTGTTTCAGCTCTCCCACCCGGCGCTGGGCCTTGGGGATACTCTCCAGCGCCACCCGCTGGGCCATGGCGGCCTGATGGGACAGCTGATAGGTCTCCCACAGCTTGTCCAGCAGGTTTTTTTCCTCCAGCTCGGCGGCGGCCTTCTTCTGTTCCAGCACAGACACCTCCCGCTCCAGATGGAGCAAGGTGTTGTTTTTGTCCCGGGCCTCCTTGTCGGCCTGGTTGCGCTTGGCCTCCAGAGCCAGCTTTTCCTCGTTAAGACTGGCAATGGCATCCTGCCGCCCCTGGTTTTCCTGCCGGATCACCTGGAGTTTTTCTTCTTTTTCTTGGATTTCCCGTTCCAATCGGTCATTTTTCTGCTGGAACTGGGCCATCATTTCCTCCCGCTGGGCTTTGTCCCCCGTCAGATCCTGCCGCAGCTGCTCCAGCTCGGTGAGGGACTGCACCGTGGCCTGCCGCTCGGCTTCCAATGCCGCCAGCCCCATGTTCAGCTCCCCGATGGCGGCCCCGATGGCGGCTTCCTGGGCCTGGAGGGCATTCTGTCCCTCTGCCTTGCCCTGGGCCTCTGCCCGCAGGGCGGCGGCGGCCCCTTCCAGCGCCTCAATCCGGCGGCGTGCCGCCTGGGTATCCGCTTCAATCTGGGCCGCTCTGGCCTGGAGCTTCTCCAGCTCCTTCTGCTGCTCGGCCTGCTGCCCCTCTGCCTGTTTCAGCTGGGCATCCAGGTGGGCCAGCCGTTCCTCCAGCTTGAGGATGGTATCCTCATGCCGGCGCTGCTGGGCCTGGGCAGTCTCCAGCTCATAGGCGGCGGCAGCGGCCTCCCGCCTGGTGTCCTCCATGGCCTGGGCGGCGGCGGACAGCTGCTCTGCCACCGCTGCCCCCTGCCGGCGCAGCCGTGCCAGCTCATTGGCCCGGCTGAGCATCCCGGCGCTGCGGGATACCGAACCGCCCGTCATGGAGCCGCCGGGGTTGAGCACCTGCCCGTCCAGGGTGACGATTTTAAACCGGTGTCCATAGCTCCGGGCCATGGCAATGGCACAGTCCATGTCCTCCGCCACCACGGTACGGCCCAGCAGATTGGAAAACACCCGCTGATATTGGGGGTCAAACTGAACCAGTTCATCCCCCAGCCCCACAAAGCCGGGGGCCTGTTCCACATCTGTTTCCCGGAACTCCGAGGGGCGGATGGAGGGCAGAGGCAGGAAGGTACTGCGGCCTCCGTCCCGCCGTTTCAGGTACTGGATGGCGGCTTTGCCGTCCTCCTCCTGCTCCACCACAATGTGCTGCATGGCGCCCCCCAGGGCAATTTCAATGGCCACCGCATAGCGGTCGGGTACCTGAATCAGCCCGGCCACCGGGCCGTGTACCCCTTTGAGATGGCCCTTTTTGGCCTCTCCCATCACCAGCTTTACCGCTTTGGAGTAGCCTTCATACATTTTTTCCATCTCGGCCAGCATATGAATGCGGGATTGGATGGAATTTTCCTCCATTTTCAGCTTGACGTGGCCCTCTTCGGCTTCCTTGGCCTTCCGGCGGCGGGACTCCAGGCGCATGGTATAGCCCTGGAGCATGTTTTGCAGCCCGGCCTTCTCCTCTCTGGCCTGCTCCAGGGCCTGGAAAACCTCCTGACGGTCAGTCTTTCCCTTTTCAAGACGTTCTTCCCCCTCGGAAAGTTCCCGGCGCATGGCGGCATCCCGGTCAAAAACTTCCTGGGCAGCGGCAGCCAGAGCGGAAATCAGGGCCTTGGCATCGGCGGCGGAAGCCTGCTCCACCGCCTCTTTCCGGCGCAGGGCTTCCAGCTCCTGGGCAAGGGTGCCGGCAGACTGGCTGGCCTGCTGCGCCTCCTCCTGCCGGCGGGTCAGTTCCCCGGTGAGCCGGGCCTTTTGCGCTTCCAGCTCGTCCAGGCGGTGCTGCCGCTCCTCCATCTGGGCCACAATGGAACCGGCCCGGCCCTCCTGCTGCTCCAGCTCCTGCTGGATGCGGGCCTTGTTGTCCAGGTTGTTCTGGATGTTGGTTTTCAGCACCGCAATGGCGTTGTTCAGGGTGTTGGCGTCGGCCTCCCGCTGCATCATCTGGAAGCGGACGCCCTCTCCCTCCACGTCCTTGTCCCGCATCTGTGCGGCGTATCCCTCGGCGGCGGCATAGAGCTGCTCCACCGCCTGCCTGGTTTCCTCCTTCTGGCGGGTGGCATGTTCATAGTCGGACAGGGTTTTGATGGCCCCCGCCCGCAGCTTTTCCAGCTGCTCCAACCACAGAGAAATTTCCAGCCCCCGCATTTCATCCCGCAGGATGAGGAAATTCCGGGCCTTTTCGCTCTGAACCCGCAGGGGCTCCACCTGAAGCTCCAGCTCGTCAATCTTGTCGGTGATGCGCACCAGATTGTCCTGGGTGCGCTCCAGCTTGCGCTGGGCCTCCTCCTTCCGGTGGCGGAAGCGGGAAATCCCGGCGGCCTCCTCAAAAACCTCCCGGCGGTCGCTGCTCTTTACCGACAGGATTTCGTCAATGCGGCCCTGACCGATGATGGAATAGCCCTCCCGGCCCAGGCCGGTATCCATAGACAGCTCGTTCACGTCCTGCAGGCGGACGGAATGGCGGTTGATATAATACTCGCTCTCCCCGGAGCGGTAATAGCGGCGGGTCACCATCAGCTCGCTCTCATCCCGGTGAAAGGTATGGTCGGTGTTGTCCAGCACCAGGGAGACCTCCGCAAAGCCCTGTTGCTTGCGCAGGGCGGTGCCCCCAAAGATGACATCCTCCATTTTTCCTCCCCGGAGGGCTTTGGTGGACTGCTCCCCCATGACCCACCGGATGGCGTCGGAAATATTGGATTTTCCGCTGCCGTTGGGGCCTACAATGGCAGTGATATCCTCCCCAAAGGAGAGCACCGTTTTGTCGGGAAAGGATTTGAATCCCTGGATCTCCAGCGCTTTTAAATACAAGGCACGCACCTCTCAGGCTTCATACTTCTGAATAAATTATTATAGCAAGGATTTTTCCACATTGCAAATCCTTTTCTCCCGGATGCGGCTCCCAATCCATACAAAACAGGACTGCGGAAGCTCCGCAGTCCTGTTTTATCGCTGGGTATCCTGGTATGTCAGCCCTTTAACTTCTCAATGGCGGCCTTGGCAGCGTTTTGCTCCGCCTCCCAAACGGCAATGCCGTTTGGGGACCCTTTTCTCCCATCTGCTCGGGCGAACTGAATTCGCCCGGCATCAAGATTTTGCTGCGCAAAATGCCTGGCGCCGCAAAGCGGCGGCTCACTGCCGTTCGCAAAAGAGGCGGAGTCCATGGCAATTCCTTAGCCTTTCAGCTTTTCAATAGCGGCCTTGGCAGCGTTCTGCTCCGCCTCTTTTTTGCTGCGGCC
>CALWOK010000133.1 GCA_944383125.1 uncultured Flavonifractor sp. | reverse complement strand
TGACAAAGATGGTGGTACAGGGGTCGTCGGCATACTCAATCTCAGCCTCCGCCAGGGCGGTCTGGTCGGCGGGACACCAGTAGACCGGCTTCATGCCCTTGTAGATAAAGCCCTTTTCGGCCATCTTGCCGAAAATCTCCACCTGCTTGGCTTCAAAGTCAGGCTTCAGGGTGAGATAGGGGTTTTCCCACTCGCCCAGCACCCCCAGGCGCTTGAACTGCTCCCGCTGTTTGTCCACAAAGTCCAGGGCGTACTCCTTGCACTTTTCCCGGAACTGGGAGGTGGTCAGCTCATCCCGCTTGACCTTCTTGTTCTTCAGAATGGCGGACTCAATGGGCAGGCCGTGGGTATCCCAGCCCGGCACATAGGGGGCGCAGTAGCCCGTCATATTCCGGTGCTTGACAATGATATCTTTCAGGATCTTGTTCAGGGCGGTGCCGATGTGGATGTTGCCGTTGGCATAGGGGGGGCCGTCGTGGAGGACAAACAGGGGCTTGCCCTCATTTTTCTTCATCAGCTTGTGATAGAGATCGTGGTCATACATCTCCTGGAGCATCTGAGGCTCCCGCTTGGGCAGACCTGCCCGCATGGGGAAGTCGGTCTGGGGCAGATGGACGGTCTGATTGTAGTCCATGGGTACGTTCTCCTTTTATCATTGAAATAAAATAAAACACCAAATCGCTTTTTCTCTGGAAAGGGCAGGCGCAAACAAAAAGCGCCTCTGTCTCCCAAGAGACAAAGGCGCACACCTCTGCGGTACCACTCTCGTTGCTCCGGACAGGCCGGAGCCGCTCAAAGGCCGGTAACGGGGCCAGCCGTCTCCGCTTACTGAGGTTCAGCGGAGCGCTCAGAGGGGATCTTCGCCATTCCTCCTGACCGCCTTGCACCAAACGGCGGCTCTCTGGGCAGGGGCGGGATGGGTACTTGTCCTCGTCACAGCGTTTTACCGATGAAAATGCACTGGGAGACGCCATTTGGGGCGTCTCCCAGTATCTTACCTGTTTGCAGGGCTTCTGTCAAGGGGTGTCACCGGATTTCATACTCCTTGCCGAACTGCAAATTGCTGAAGTCAATGCGGCGGGTAGGCTCGTCGGTCAACTCATCCTCCCGGCTGTCCTGGGCGGACTGGGGCTGATGGCTCAGCTCCATCAGCTCGGCATACAGGCTGGTGGCCTCCGCCTTCTGGGGCGCCTCGGGTACAGGGTCCGGCTCACGCTCCACCGTCTCACTCTGGATGAGCTTTTCCACATTTTCCTCGATGGTGCGGGCAGTCTCCCCCACCGGGTCAGCGGTGGCTGGGGCCTCCGGCACGGTCAGCTTGGAAAGGCCGTTGAGGTAGTCCATTTCATGCTGGTACAGCTCTTTCAGCCGGCACACATAGGCCGCCGTTGATTTCTGGGCAGCGGCCAGACGGACTTCCTCCTCCCGGATGGACTGCTGGAGCTGGGCCATCCGGGCCTTGGCGTCGGTTTCGGCATTGTGTATCAGTTGGCTGCGCTTGTTTTCCGCCTCGGCCACCATATCGTCCGCCATCTTCTGGGCGGTCAGCAGCGCCTTGCGCATGGCGTCCTCAGTGGAGCGGTACTCCTCCACCTTGTCCACCAGCACCTTCATTTTGGCCTTCAGGGTGGCGTTTTCCTTGTAAAGGGCGGTGTAGTCCGCCGTCAGGATGTCCAGGAACTCATCCACCATGGTCATGTTGTATCCGTTAAATGCCTTGCTGAAGGCGTGCTCAGAGACTTCCTGAGGCGTCAGCATGGGTGATTCCTCCCGATCTTATGTATCTTGTCCGGACCACAGGGCCAGTCTCAGAAATACAGCCCGTTGTTCTCCAGCTCGTCGATCAAGTCCCCTAAAATATCCACATTATAAGGGGTGATAATGTAGGTAGAAATGGCCACCTTTTTGATCTTGCCCTCGTTGGCATAGGCTACGCCGGACAGGAAATCCAGCAGGCGGCGGGCAATTTCCTTGTTGGTGGACTCCAGATTGAGCACTACGGTACGCTTCTCCCGCAGGTGGTCGGCAATTTCACTGGCATTTTCAAAGCGGTCGGGCTTGACCAGCACCACCTGGAGCTGGGTGGTGGTGTGAATGTTGACCACCTTGTTGCTGCGCCGTTCGCTGTCCATGCTGTACAGATTGCTGCTCTCCTGACCGGAGATGCCCCTGCCGCTTTTGCGCTCCCCCCGGGCGGCCCCGGTACGGTCCATCCGCTCGCTGCGGGAAACCGGCTCAAAGTCGTCCTCATATTCGTCTTCTACTGCTTCATCCTCATAGGGACGGGCCAGCCGCCGCAGTTCATCAAGCAGTCCCATACCTCAGTACCTCCCAAATTCAGATTTTAGATGGATGCATGGGTGGGCGGGGGCCAAACAGTGCGGTACCCACCCGTACCAAGGTAGCCCCTTCCCGGACGGCATCCTGGTAGTCACCGCTCATCCCCATGGAAAGATAATCAAATGTATATTCATTATCGGTCATATTTTGCTTTATGTCAACATAAAGCTGATGCATCTGGGCAAAAAACCTGCGGTTGCTTCCAGGAACTTCCGCAACCGGCGGAATGGCCATCAATCCCCGCAGGCGTACATGGGGAGAGGCTGCGGCCTGATTTACCAGTTCAGGAAGTTCCTGGACTGATACGCCGCTTTTGGAGCTCTCTCCCCCGATATTGACCTCCAGCAAAATATCCTGCACCAGCTCCAACTTGGCGGCCTGTGTCTCAATGGCCTGGAGCAGATGGGCCGAACCCACCGACTCGATGAGATCCACCCGGCCCACCACCTGCCTGACCTTGTTGGTCTGAAGATGCCCGATAAAGTGGAGGGCCGCCCCGGCATAGGCATTGTCCTCCAGATGGGCCGTCATCTCCTGCACCCGGTTTTCTCCGCACACCCTGATGCCGGCAGCGATGGCCTGCCGGATGGTGTCCGACGTCTGCACCTTGGTGGCGGCCACCAGGGTAATCTCCGCCGGATTCCGTCCCACTTCCCGGGCGGCGGCGGCTATGTTGGCTTGGACCTGAGCGATATTCTCTGCCAGGGACATGATACGCACCTCCAAAAATACACACACAATCTATGGTGAGCCGGTTACTCGATCACCTTGCCGTCGTACAGCTCGCCGGTGGAGATGAGAATCTGATCTCCTGCCCGCAGGGCCTTTTTCTGCTGGGAGGCGGCGGTACCAGTGACCGGCTTCACCAAAATATAATTCTCTTCCTCGGCCAGCACCGATACTTCCTTAAACTCCGCCCGCTGGCCTACCAGCGCATACACACCGGTGACGCTCTGCTGCTCCTCCTCGCCGGTGTCCTCATCGGTATAGGTCTGCTGATCCACCCGCAGCGCCTCCTTGGGCAGCCGGATGCCAGTGACGGTGTCAAAAATCAGCTCCACCGTCTGGCGGCGCAGCAGCGTGGTGTCCGACAGGAATTTATCGGTGGACAGCACCACCAGTACCTGGCCGTTCTCCGGATCTGCCAGCCACTCCACCTTCATGTCCACCTTGCCGGCCCAGTCCCGGGAGAAACGCACCGTAATGGAGCGCCCCTCCACCAGCCGCTGGGCATCCTTTTCGGGCAGGCCGCACACAAAATACCAGGTGGAATCGGTAATCAGCTTGCCCATGGCGGCGCTGTTCTCCGGGGGAGACTGGTCACTGATCTCCCGGAATTGGGCCAGAGTCATGGTGGACAGCATGTCCGGGGTGATGAGGGACTCATACCCGTCCACCAGAGCGGAAAATACCCCCGACTGAGCGGCAGTCACCCGGCTGGTACTCTGGGCGGACTGGACGCTGAGGGCGTCGATCTGGGCGTTGATGCTGTCCAGCGACGCCTGAAGGGTGGCGGTGGTATCGGTCTCCCCGAAGGTATAGCTGCGCTTGTATACCAGGCTTTTCAGCTCCAGGCTCTGCCGTTCCAGCCCGGTGAGATCTCCCGACGCCACCGCCCCCCGCAAAGCTGCCATGGCCTCGGTCACCTGCTGGCTGAGCTGGGCGGAGTCACTGCCGCCGCTGACCTGGGACAGGGCATACTCCAGCTGGTCCCGTTCCAGCGTAAGCTGTTGGATGGTTTCCCGCTGGGAAATCCCGGCGTCGCTCTGATAAAGCAGGGCAACCGTGCCACCCTTGTTCACCTTTTCTCCCTCGTCGGGCAGCACTTCCACTGTTCCGCCCTGGGCAGGGAGGACCGTTTCCTCCCGTACCAGGATACCGGTGGCCTCCAGGCTGTCGTCCACCGAGTAGGAATAGGCCAGCACTGTGGTGTACAGCACCCGGAAATTCTGCCAGGCCGTTACCGCCAGGCAAATCAGTAATGCAGCCAGTACCACCAGCATCACAATGCGTGCGGTCAGGTTCCCTTGCTTCATAGGCGCTCCTTACTCAGTCGGCACGCTCCTCCCGCTCCAGAGAGATGGCCCGTTCAGGCACAATGGTGGAAATGGCGTGCTTGTAAATCACCTGCTGCCTGTCCCCCGTCATAAGTACCACCACAAAGGCGTCATACCCCACGATCTGGCCCTTCAGCTGGTAGCCGTTCATGAGGAAGGCGGTCACATTGGCTCTGGTCCGTCTGGCCCGGAGCAGGAACAAATCTTGCAGGTTGGGTGTCTTTTGCATATGGATGCACTCCTTTTTCTCTGAGAT
>CALWOK010000132.1 GCA_944383125.1 uncultured Flavonifractor sp. | reverse complement strand
GGCTGAAGGCTTTCTTTTTTCCGCCGGTAACTCCGCTCCCGGGTGAGGATCACAATGAGCCGGTCGCAGCCCATCTCAAAGGCGTGTTCAAAGGGGATGGCGTCGGCGGCTCCCCCGTCCATGCAGGGCATTCCGTTGATGTGAAACACCGGGAAAAGCAGGGGCATGGCGCAGCTGGCCTGGAGCACCCGGAAATTCTGATCCGACCCGTCCACCGGCAGGTATTCCGCCTTGCCGGTGTTCAGGTTGGTGACGGCAGCCTCCACCTGTCCGGGAAAGGCCCGAAAAGCGTCGTAATCAAAGGGAATGAGCTGATTGGGAATGGTGCTGAATACAAAATCCAGACCAAAGTAGGCCCGATTGTTCCGCTTCATCAGGTTGTTTATGCCCATATAGCGCTTATCGTGGACGTAGTGGATCATAATATCCAGGTTGCGGCGGATTTGCTTGGACACATAGCTGACACCGTAGGCGATGCCGGCAGAGACCCCAATGACGTAATCGGGCAGGAGATCGGCAGTGAGCAGTGCATCACAGACGCCGCTGGAGTAGATGGTGCGGATGGCGCCGCCCTCCAGCACAATTCCGGTTTTCATGGGAACACGACCTTTCTGTCAGAGAGAGAGCAGATGCTTGCGGCACCAGGCACGGCTGTGCCACCGCCACAGGAAGAGCAGGGCCCGGAGACATTCGTCACAGGCCATGGCAATCCACAGCCCCACCAGCCCCATGCCCATAGGGACCGCCAGGATGAAGCCCCCCAGGGCGGCGGTGAGCCAGGCGCTGAAGATGCAGATGGTAATGGGGAAGCGGATGTCGCCGCAGGCCTGGAGCGCCCGGCACATGGTCATATTGACGGCCCGGCCCAGTTCAAGGGGGATTTCTACCACCATAATGAGCTGGAACAGGTCCAGCACCTGGGTATCCTGGGTAAAAAGCCCCAGCAGGGGACGGCAGAATACCAGCAGAACCACCGACATCAGCCCGGAAATGGCCAGCGAAGCCAGCAGGGTGCGTTTGACCAGCCGGTCTACATCATCAATACGCTCAGCCCCCATGAGCCGTGCCACCATCACCTGGGCGGCCTGGGAGATGGCGGAGCCGAACATATAGGTAACGGTAGCAAACATGTTGGCATACACCCGGGTATTGATGACAAAGATGGCAAACAGGTTGCAGATGGACTGGATGCACACCTGGGACAGGTTGTAGGAGATGGATTCCCCGCCAGCGGGGATACCGATGCGCAGCAGCCGTTTGAGCTGGTCCGCAGGGAAGGGCCGCAGCAGCTTGAGGGAGAGGACCGGACCAAAGCGGCGGCGGAAGAGCACCGCAATGAGGACAACCCCCACCACCCGGGAAATATCGCTGGACAGAGCGGCGCCGGCCACCCCCATGGCGGGCAGGCCGAAGGCCCCGCCGATGAGCACCGCATTGCCGCCAATGTTGAGCAGGTTCATGACCACCGCCACAATCATGCTCTCCTTCATCATCTGATTGGAGCGGAAGAAGGCGGTGAAGGTCAGGTAGACGGACTGGAACACCATACCGCCGCCGATGATGCGCAGATAGAGACAGGCCCGGTCCAGAATTTCGGCGGGTACCTGCATCAGGGTAAAAATAGGGCCGCAGAAGGCGATAAGCAGCCCGCCGATGAGCAGCCCGAAGCAGCCGTTCACCAGCAGGGAGACGGTGTAGGTCTCATTGACCCGCTTGTGGTCCTCAGCGCCCAGGTACTGGGACACCAGAATGGTGGAGGCGGTACAGATGACGGAAAAGACCAGCAGCACCAGACTGGTAATCTGGTTGGCGTTGCCGATGGCGCCCACGCCGTTGGGGTCAAATTGTCCCACCATGGCCTGGTCGGCGTTGCCCACCAGCATTTGCAGCAGCAGTTCAATAAAAATAGGCCAGGTGAGGGAGAGAATGCCTGGTTCCCGCCGGGCCACCACGGGCGTTTTGGTCAGGGTGCGCTCCATAAGACAGCTTCCTTTCTGTGTGATAAAGCATCCTAATAGTATAAAAGCTGCCTGTAAAAATGCAAGTGGGTAAAACAACGGCTTTGGAGGGAATCAAGCGGCGCTTTCCTGGCAAAGTTGCATGAAGGGTCAGATGAGGGCAAGGCTTTTGAGGACATAGAGCCACAGCGTTAAGGTGAAGGCGCTGAGACCTGTGGTAAGCATAACGGCGCTGGAGGTGACGGTGCCTTCGTGGCCCATGTTGCGGGCCATCACAAAGCAGCTGACGGTGGTAGGACTGCCCAGCAGGGTGAGGGCAGCCACCAGTTTGTCATCCCGAAAGCCAAGGGACACCGCAATGGGCAGAAACAGGGCGACAAAAACCGCCAGCTTGAGGACGGTGGCCCCCAGTGCGGGTTTGATGTGTCCCAGGGCCTTTTTCCAGTCAAAGGAGGCCCCCAGTGCCATCAGGCCCAGAGGGGTGGCGGTGGCAGAGACGCTGCTGACCGTCTTTTCCAGGATGGTGGGCAGAGGGAGGGCGAGAATGGTCCACACCAGCCCGGCCGCAATCCCCAAAATAATGGGATTGGTCACCACACCCTTTCCCACTTTTTTCAAAGCGGCTTTGGTCAGCCCGTCCTGGCTGGGGCTGGTGAGGGAGAGCACCGCCACAGCCGCCACGTTGTACAGGGGGACGGCGCCGATGATCACCAGACTGGCGGCCCCGGCGGTGCCGTAGAGATTTTCCAGAAAGGCGGCGCCCAGCAGGGCCACACTGCTGCGGTAGCCCACCTGGATAAATTCTCCCCGAAGCGGGCGCTCCTTCAGTAAAAGACTGAGCAGGGCCGTCAGCAGGATGGAGGCAACGGTGGCCAGAAAACAGAAGAGCACAAAGGAGGTATCCCACACCTGAAAGAAGTTGGACTCCACCAGGTCTTTGAAGAGCATCACCGGCAGCGCCACTTTGAACACATAACCATTGAGCTTGTCGGCAAACACCTGGCTGAAAAAATGGATTTTGCGAAAAAAGATGCCCAGCAGCATCATGAGAAAGACAGGTACGGTACCGTTCAGACAGTAAATGAGATTATCCAGCATGGAAGCGCCTCCCCCGGATGGGTCACAGGATAGGAAAAGTATAGACCTTTTTTGGAAGGGACGCAAGAGAGCAAGGGGGTATGAAGTATGCTTTTCCTGCGTAGGATGGGAAAAGGGGGGATGCCAGATGGAATGCCGGGGCTGGGAGCTGCGGGACAAGGAGATCATCAATCTGTCCGACGGCAGCCGGATTGGCTATGTGGGGGACGTGGTGGTGGACCTGGACCAGGGCAGGGTTACTGCGCTGGTGGTACCGGGACGGCTGCGGCTGTTTGGGCTGCTGGGCCGGGAGCCGGACCAGATCTTTCCCTGGTCGGCGGTGCGGCGCTTTGGGACGGATACCGTCCTGGTGGACGGGGAGCAGGAGACAGGGGAATAATTTTCGCCCGGGAGGAGGAACGGCATGGAATTTCAGCCGTTCCTCCATTGTTTTGCGGAAGATTCCGTGATATACTAAACACTTAATTGCACAAGTGCGCTGGAGGAGTCAGGTATGTGCGGAATTGTAGGTTATGTTGGACGGGAAGAGGCTGCCCCCATTCTGCTGGACGGACTGTCCAGGCTGGAGTACCGGGGCTATGATTCGGCTGGAGTGGCTGTGTATGGCCAGCAGGAAGGCATGCAGGTGTCCAAGGCCAAAGGACGGCTTCAGGTGCTGTTTGACCTGATTCAGGGGGGAGCGACGGTACATGGTACCATCGGTGTGGGCCACACCCGCTGGGCCACCCACGGCGCCCCATCTGACGTCAATTCCCATCCGCAGGTCAGCGAAAACGGGCGGTTTGCCGTGGTACACAACGGCATTATTGAAAATTATGCCGAGCTGCGGGAGTTTCTCCAGTCCCGTGGCGTGACCTTTGTTTCCCAGACGGACACAGAGGTGGCTGCCCAGCTGCTGGAATACTACTATGAGGGCAATCTGCTGGAGGCGGTGGTGCGCACGCTGCACGCCATCCGGGGGGCCTACGCCCTGGGAATTTTGTGCGCCGATTGCCCCGACCGGCTCATTGCTGCCCGGAAGGACAGCCCCATGATTCTGGGCTTTGGGGATCAGGCCCATTACCTGGCCTCTGACGTCACCGCCCTCATCAAGTATACCCGTGAGGTGTGCTGGCTGGAGGATGGGGAGATTGCCGAGCTGACCCCCGACCATTTGTGGGTATACGACGCCTACCTGCGCCCGGTGGAGAAGGAGCGCCACCATGTGGACTGGGAGATTTCGGCGGCGGAAAAGGGGGGCTATGAGCACTTCATGATCAAGGAGATCATGGAGCAGCCCGAGGCCATCCGGAAAACCATCTCTCCCCGCATCCAGGATGGCCAGGTGGTGCTGGATGACCTGAAGCTGACGGCGGAAGATTTCAAGAACATGGACCGGCTGTATATCATTGCCTGCGGTTCCTCCTATCATGTGGGCATGGCGGCCAAATATGTAATGGAACAGCTGCTGCGCAAGCCGGTGGAGGTGACGCTGGCCTCGGAATTCCGCTACTGCCAGCCCATTGTGACGGAACATACCCTGGCCCTGGTCATCAGCCAGTCGGGAGAAACCATTGATACCCTGGCCGCCATGCGGGAAGCCAGACGGCTGGGGGCCAAGGTGATTTCCATTGTCAATGTGGTAGGCTCCACCATTGCCCGGGAGAGCGACGGAGTGCTGTACACCTGGGCCGGGCCGGAAATTGCGGTGGCAACCACCAAAGCCTATTCCACCCAGCTGGCGGTGATCTATCTGGTTGCCCTGTATGCCGCCAGGCTGCTGGGTACCATTGAACCGGCAGAATATCATGCCATTCTGGAGGAATTGCAGCACATTCCAGAAAAGCTGGAGCAAATGCTGGCCCACCGGGAGGACATCCAGTACTATGCCACCCTCTACTTCAACCGCCATTCCATGTTCTTCATCGGCCGCAAACTGGACTATGCCGTGGGGCTGGAGGGTTCGCTCAAGCTGAAAGAAATTTCCTATATCCACTCGGAGGCCTACGCCGCCGGTGAGCTGAAGCACGGCACCATTTCCCTCATTGAGCCGGGAACTCTGGTGGTGGCGCTGGCGGGCTATGCGCCCCTGTTTGAAAAGACGGTGAGCAATGCGGTGGAGGTGAAGAGCCGGGGGGCCGATGTGCTGGGCCTGACCACCGGCCCGCTGGCGGAGGCCCTGAAACACACCGCCGACCATGTCATTGCCATCCCGGAGACCCATCCCATTCTGCTGCCCTGTCTGGAAGTGGTGCCCATGCAGCTCTTTGCCTATTATACCGCCCTCCAGCGAGGGTGCGATATTGACAAACCCCGGAACCTGGCAAAATCGGTGACGGTGGAATAACGGAGGAATGACATGAAACGATGGACGGCCCTGACCCTGACAGCTGCTCTGTCCCTCAGCCTGACTGCCTGCGGCGGTCAGAATGGGGAGACAGGGGAGGAGGAACGCACGGTGCGCTATGGAATATCCAGCGCCTGGGATTCCCTCATGCCTTACAACAGCCCGTCGGGCAGCAACTACACCCGCATCATCTGCGATAAACTTTATGACCGGCTGGCCTATGTCCATGCCGACGGCTCTCTGGACCCCAGAGGGGCCGCAAGCTGGGAGAGCGACCAGGACGGTATGGCGGTGGTTTTTCATCTGGATGAGGATGCCGCCTTTCATGATGGAACCCCTGTGACCGCCCGGCACTGGGCGGATACCATTGCCCTTATTACCAACCCGGACTGTCCCGCCCTGGGCCGGGCCACCTTTTCGGTGCTGACAGGGACCGATGAAACCGGTGCGGCGGTGGAGGGAGAGACGCTGGGGGTGGAGGCGGTGGACGAGTACACCCTGCGCCTCACCTTCAAAACCCCTACCACCCCGGAGGATTTCCTGCTGGATAAAAACCGGGAGCTGTACGTACTGCCCACCCATCTGCTGGAGGAGACAGACCCGGCAGAGGTAATGAACCTGGAGCTGTGGAAGGCCCCCATTGGTTCCGGACCCTGCAAGTTTGTGGAGGAAATCCCGGGCAGCCAGCTGGTGCTGGAAATTTATGAGGACTACCAGCTTGGCAGCCCTGATTTTGACCGGCTGGTGGTTACGGTGATGGACAAATCCAACCTGCTGCCCTCCCTGATTTCCGGAGATCTGGACTACTATACCTTTGGCGGCAATGTATCGGCAGAGGACGCCGAAACGGCTACCGCCGCCGGCATTCAGGTGCTGGAGGGAACGGTGCCCAATACCTTTTATGAGCTGATGCTCAACTGCGAAACCATTCCCAGCGCCCAGGTCCGTCAGGCCATCGACCTGGCCCTGGACAAGGAGGCCCTCTGTCTCCAGTCCAC
>CALWOK010000131.1 GCA_944383125.1 uncultured Flavonifractor sp. | reverse complement strand
GGGACAAAAGCACGGCATAGACCGGCATAATGAGCTGATACAGGCCCATAATCTCTGCGCCAATGAGACGGGAGAGCAAGATACGGTAGACAAAGCCCAAAAATTGCCCCACAATCCCGGTACCGGTAAGCACCAGCGCCCCATACAGCATGGATGACCGATCCAGTTTCAATTCACTCTCCCCCCTTCATCCCTACATCCTCCACTGTATTCGGGAGGGTTTGTCCCAAGACTGGCAGAAATGCTTTGACAAATGGGGAATTTTGCCGTATGATAATATTTGCTTGTTTAACGAATTGCAGTATAAAAGTGAGGAATCCCCATGATCGCAACCGTTATTAACGTCATCCTGATCCTGCTGGGCAGTATTCTGGGTCTGCTGTTCAAAAACCGCATCAGCGCCCGGTTTGCCTCCGGCATTACCTTTGCTCTGGGCCTGTGCGTACTGGGCATCGGCATTTCCAGTATGATTGGCACAGCGGATACCCTGTGCGTCATTGTGTGCATGGTTGTGGGCACCCTGCTGGGAGAGGCGATTGACATTGAGCGGCGCATGGACTCTGTAGGCGAGGTGCTGCGCCGCCGGCTGATGCGGGGCGAGAGCAACAGCCGCTTTGCAGAGGGCTTTGTCAACTGCTCGGTGCTCTTCTGTGTGGGGGCCATGGCCATCAACGGCTCCATGGAGGCCGGAATGAACGGCAACTATGATATCATTATCTCCAAGGCAGTGATCAACGGGGTGAGCGCCATCACCTTTGCGGCCGCCATGGGCATCGGTGTGGCCTTTGCCGCTCTGCCCACCTTTCTTTATCAGGGCGCTCTGACCCTGATATTCGGTGTGGTGGGCCAGGGCATGGACCCGGCCGTGGTGACGGAAATGAGCGCCGTTGGCGGTACCATTATTGTAGGGATCGGCATCAACATGCTGGGACTGCCCCAGGAAAAACTGCGGGTGGGCAATATGCTGCCCGCCATCTTTCTCCCCCTGGGGTATCTCCCGCTGCGGGACTGGCTGTCCGTCCTGATTGCATGACAAAGGAGGGCCTGCTGCATGGGTGCAGCAGGCCCTCCTCATTGCTTTGCTTTACCGAACGGTAAAGGTGGCATAGGCCACATAGACCTTGTTATCTGTCCCCTCGGCCAGAGAATAGGTGGGGTCTCCCGCCACCAGAGAGGATACCGCCATGGACAGAGCCACATCCTGGGTGGCCGCCTGGGTCAGCTGACAGATGGCGTTGGCCATTCCCTCCGCATCCTGCTTGATGGTTCCCGTCATCATCCCCTGGGCAATGAGCTGCTGGGCCGTATCGGTGGCATCCACTCCAAAAACCGGAATGGTCTTTGCCCCAATGTTGCCGGTGTTGTATCCCACCGCCTGAAGGGCCTCAATGGCACCCCGGGCCATCTCGTCGTTGTTGCAGATTACCAGCTCAATCATATTGCCGTTTTCATCGTTGTACTGGGTCAGGTTTTCCGCCATGGCACGGTTGGCTGCCTCGGCAGACCAGGTACCGTTCTCATCTGCCTGGTAGCCGTCGGAATTGGCCTCATCAAAATAGCGCAGCGGCGGCTTTCCCGCCTGGGTCAGCATGGCGTCAGCATCCTCCACACTGTACCGGGTGCGATAGATGGCGTCTGCATGGGCTTCATCTCCCATAAACATGGCATAGCTAATGGTGCCATCTCCGTTCAGATCCACCTCGTCATAGTGCTCCAATACATAATTGGCAATCATTTCTCCCTGCAAATGGCCGGCCTGGGGGGAGTCGGTACCCACATAGGCAGTCATATCCTGATAGCTGTCCTCTCCCAGCAGGGTTTTCTGTACATTCTCCTCTTCCACCGGACGGTTGAAAAAGATCACCT
The DNA here is from genome assembly GCA_944383125.1 of uncultured Flavonifractor sp. GTDB lineage: Bacteria > Bacillota > Clostridia > Oscillospirales > Oscillospiraceae > Flavonifractor. Next base: position 3,431 of record CALWOK010000131.1, on the reverse strand, counting down.
TGGCCCCTTTTGCTGCGGCCTTGTCCAGAATGGCCCGGGCATCCTCTGCCGAACCGGCATGGACCAGATTGACCACCAGTACATTGCAGCCCTCTTCCAGGGCTGCGTCAATGTCTTTCTGCTGCACACTTTGATCGTTTTTCCCGTCGTAGTTGGTAAAAGATACTCCGGCAGCGCTCAGGTCTGCGTCCAGGGCCTCCCGCACAATGGAGAGGTAGGCATCGGAAAAGGAATAATAGAATACACCCACCTTATCCACTTCGGTGGTCTGGCTTGCAGTGGGGGTAGGCTGCGGCTGCTCCTGCCCGCCGGAGCAGGCCGTCAGTCCTGCGGTCATGCCCAGGGCCAGCAGCAGCGAAAGTAGTCTGTTCCGCTTCATGGAAATACCTCCTTATTTCTGTCTGTGGTGGTTATGGTGGAAAAGCGCCCCACCCCGGGATGGGGCGGGGCGCTGGTTTGCCGGCTGGATTCAGTTGAACTTATAAATTTTCCGGGCCAGCCGGTACAGCTTGACCGACAGCTTGCGCCCCTGATAGCCCGGGATGTTGCAGGCGAAGGACAGGGAGCGATACTTGAATTTGTGGTACAGGCCCACATCCGCATGGCGCAGATCCTCCCACAGCTCGGTCTTTTTGCCCAAAGCCTGGGGAGAGCCGTCCAGAATGAGGAAAATAGACGAAATGGTCATCATCATGGACAGATAGCTGGTCATGTATCGGGCCAGCTTGGGCTGCTCCTGGCGGAGCTTGTGCAGGTTGTGGCTCTCCAGCATCAGGCGGGTCACCCGCAGCTGCTGATCCACCCGGCCCACCATCACCGACTCATTGACGCTTTGGTCTGCCCGGCCGATGAAATAACGGTACAGGTCGATATCCATGTAATAGATCCGCTTCACATAGGGCAGCGGCTGGTAGACAAAAATATTGTCCACATAGAAGGTATGTTTGGGCAGCTCCAGACCGCAGTCCCGCAGCAGCTGGGTGCGGTAGATCACCGAGTGCATCAGCAGGAACTGGGAGGGGCGAAACCGCCCCATTTTGCTCCAGCTGAAGATCTTTTCCACCGGGAATACATTGGTGTAGCGGATCACCTTCTGGGTGTTGTCCTCCACATGCTCATAGACATAGTTGGCAACAAACAGGTCCACCGGCTTTTCCATCTTGGCAAACTTGCGCAGCTTGGCAAGGGCCTTCTGGAGGGACTCGGTATCCAGCCAGTCGTCGGAGTCCACCACTTTGAAATAAAAGCCGGTGGCATTGCGCAGGCCCTGGTTGACCCCTTCGCCATGGCCGCCGTTTTCCTGGTGGATGGCCTTGACAATGTCGGGGTACTGCTGGGCATAGCGGTCACAGATGGCAGGGGTATCATCCTTGGTGGAGCCATCATCCACCAGGATAATTTCAATATCATCCCCGCCGGTCAGCAGGGTTTCCACACAGTGTTCCATATAGGCGGCGGAATTGTAGCAGGGTACTGCAAAAGTAATCAGCTTAGACATAGGTATGGTTCCTCACTTTAACAGATCGTCACACAGCGCCAGCGCCCGGGCGGCAATGGCATCCATGTTGTAATATTTATATTCCGCCAGCCGGCCCAGCAAATGGAGCTGGGGAAAGCGGTCGGCCTCAGCCTTGTACCGGCCGTAGAGGGCATTATTCTCCTCATTGATAATGGCGTAATAGGGTACCTCGCCCTCCGCCCCGGTATAGGCCCGGGAGTACTCCTTCATAATGGTGGTCACGCCGGGCAGCTCCTGGCCCGTGAGATACTTGAATTCGGTGATGCGGGTATAGTCCTGGTCTACCGTGTAGTTGACCGTACCGTGGCTCTGCCAGAAGTCCGCCGGGTGGGTTTCAAAGCGGAAATCCAGGGTACGGTAGGGGAGACGGCCATACTTACAAGAAAACAGCTCATCTGCTGCTCCGGTATAAATCACCGTACCGTGGAAGGGCCGTCCGTCCAGCAGCACCCGCGCCTCCTCCAGGGTCAGGCGCTTTTCTGCATCGGTACCCAGTTCCAGGGTAATATCCGGATGGTCCAGCAGTTTTTCAAACATGGGGGTGTATCCCTCCTGGGGCATCCCCTGATAGACGTCCTGGAAGTAGCGGGAATCCTCCGAAAGGAACACCGGCACCCGTGCGGTGGTGTTGGGGTCGATCTCCTCCGGGCGCTGGCCCCACTGCTTCATGGTGTAATGAACAAAGACATGCTCATACACATAACGGGCCAAGTCGGCAATGTCCGGGTCAGGATTCTGGCGCAGTTCCAGAATCGTCACCTTTTTCTCCCTGCCATAGGCAGCAATCAGCCGCTTTGCCAGACTGGCGGCCTTCTCCTTGCCAAACACAACCTCCATGGAAATCAGGTTGAAGGGGACCGGCAGCTCCAGGCGCCCCTCCTGGCTTGGAATATTGGCCACCACCTGGTGCTCATAGCTGCGCCAGTGGGTGAAGCGGGAGAGAAAATCAAAGACCCGCTTGTCGTTGGTGTGAAAAATATGGGGACCATACTGATGGATGAGTACCCCCGTCTGGTCGAAGCAGTCATAAGCGTTGCCGCCCACATGATTGCGGCGCTCCAGCACCAGCACCTTCTTCCGGCCCCGCTCGGCCAGCTCCCGGGCGCAGATGGCGCCTGCCATACCGGCGCCGATGACCAGACAGTCAAATGGATGATCCATTGGCTCTATCCTCTCCTGTTATAAGTTATCTGTTTTATTTTATCACAGAATTGCCTGCTGTGGTGGGAAAAATCCTTTAAGTTTTCCTTAATGTCTTACCGGTCTGAGGTGCGCTGGTTGGCTTTGGGCGCTGCGCCTCCCAGGAAGCACTCGGCATAATGATCCATGGCCTTCTGGATGACCTGAATGGCTGCATTGCGGTCATTGACGTCACCGGCCACAGCCTCCTTGCCCTCCAGGGCCTTGTATACCGTAAAGAAGTGGGCCATCTCATCAAAAATGTGGGCGGGCAGATCCATCAGATCCTGATAATTATTATAGGTAGGATCAGAGAAGGGAATGGCAATGATTTTCTCATCGTTTTTTCCCCCGTCCAGCATGGAGATAAATCCCACAGGATAGCAGCGCACCAGGGTCAGCGGGTCCATAGCCTCGGAGCAGAGTACCAGCACGTCCAGAGGGTCGCCGTCATCGCCATAGGTGCGGGGGATAAAGCCGTAGTTGGCAGGATAGTGGGTGGAGGTGTGGAGCACCCGGTCCAGGATAATGAGGCCGGTCTCCTTGTCCAGCTCATACTTTTTCTTGCTGCCCTTGGGAATCTCAATGACCGCCACAAAGTCCTCAGGCTGGATGCGGCTGGGGCTGATGTCATGCCATATATTGGACATAAATACGTCTCCTTTTTGTCCCGGTCCTTACAGAGCCGGAAGATATCCTTTCTTTGCAACTGTGCTTTTTTGTCAAAAGGTCA
>CALWOK010000130.1 GCA_944383125.1 uncultured Flavonifractor sp. | reverse complement strand
GCATGGTCAATCTCCAGGGCATAGTCAATTTCAATGCTGCCCCCTGCTTCGTTCAGATCGGCCCGCATTTTCCGGGTGCTCACCCCCACAGCCAGTGCGCCGTAGGGGGTATCATACATGGACAGGTGTCTCCGTCCCTCTTCAAAGACCATCTGGGAGTTGACCTCTCCCACCCGCATCAGTGTCACCCGGTTTTGCTCAATCTGAAAGGTGGTCAGGGTACCCTCCAGTCCGGTCAGTTCGCTCTCCTGGTAGCTGAGGGTAAAGCCCTCTTCCCCATCCTGGGCCAGCTGACCTTCCGTCACCAGCTCAATGGTTTCAGGCTCCTGATCTTCAAAGGACTGTCTGCCCTGAATAGAGATAATCACATTGTTTTCCATGGTTCTCTGTACCTCTTACCTGTATCACACATAAATGCAAAATATTATACCGAATCGGGTCATTTTTGTAAAGGGGCTGGGTCAATATTGTCCGATATCCACCTGACCCACCTGACCGGTCACATCCCATCCCAGAAAAATAGAGGCCAGCCGGGAAAAGTCCTCCTGCCGGTCGCTGACAAAGTAGCGGCAGCTGCCCCCTGCGGTCCGGTCAGACAGGGCATCCGCAAACCGCAGACGGTCCGCTGCCGATCTGGCCCCCTCCGCTCCCGCATTGATGAGCTTGACTTCTTCCCCCATATAGTTGGAGATCACCGCTTCCAGCAGAGGATAGTGGGTACAGCCCAGTACCAGGGTATCCACTCCCGCCTCTTTCAGAGGGGCCAGATATTCCGCCACCACCGTTTCAATGACAACATCCCCCGGACGGAACCGTCCGTTCTCCACCAGAGGTACAAACAGAGGGCATGGCTGGGAGATCACCTGGGCTGTGGGGTCCCCTGTATGAATGAGGGCCTCATACGCCCCGCTGCGGATGGACGCCTGGGTACCGATCAGGCCGATTTTACCATTTTGGGTAGCCCGGGCCGCCGCAGCCGCAGCCGGAGCCACCACCCCCAGTACCGGAATGGTATTTTCCCGCACCAGCACGTCCATTGCCGTGGTGGACACAGTACCGCAGGCAATGACGATCAGTTTCAGGTCAAAGGTGCGCAGAAAGGCCACATCCTGTCTGGCATAGCGGATGATGGTCTCCCGGGAGCGGCTGCCATACGGCACCCGGCCGGTATCGCCGAAGTAGACAATATCCTCCCCCGGCAGCAGACGGCGCAGCTCCCGCACGGTGGTCAGGCCCCCCAGGCCGGAGTCAAATACCCCGATGGGTCGTGGATCCAAAACACTTCCCCCTTGCATGATGGTTTTGCCTTAATGATAGGGGAAAGCGGCGTGGAAAACAAGTGGCTATTTTCACATTTTTGTTTCTGCGGTTTGACATTTCCCCCACACTGATTATAATATGAAGGTGGGGGAGTGTCTGGGGCACTCCCATGTCACGAGAGCAAGGAGGTCGCATGGTATGAAGCTGGAACTGACCGCCAAGCAGTTTCGACGTCTGCTGGATATGGCCTATATCGGCAACTGGATTCTCAACTCCACCCGGGGCGAGGACCGGTTCAGAGATTATGACGAAGTGGAAAGCCTGCTCTTTGCCAAGGCACGGGCTGAGGGAATGCCCACCCTGGCGGAGGACTGGCAGGGCGAGGTCATCCCTTCCCGGGCATTTGCTGAGGGTGGCATCCATGAAGCCATCATTGAGTATGAAAACAACGTGTTTTTTGATATTCTGGCAGAGGATCTAGCCCGCCGGGATATGGATGACGCTCCCATTGACGAGAGCAACTATGATGAACTGGCCAGCCGCATCGACGCCTATATTGCCGAATTCACCGAGCATGGAACCGACAACATTCTGGTGGACAGCGATCATCTCTGACCCATTTGGCGTGCCGCACCCCTGCGGCACGTCTTTTTTTCTTGAAAAAATGACAAAACTGTGAAAAAAACAGGATAATTAACCGACCGGCGTTGACGGGGCCATGGATTCCGTTGTACAATAGCGATAACTCAGTCGATTGGAGGGATGTTTTGTGGCATCCAAGCGCAACCAGAAGGACCGTCCTTCTATGATCCATTGTGAATATTGCGGCGAGGACTATGCCTCTACCTATAAGCACTGCCCATTCTGTGACGAAATTCCGGTGGAAGAGTCCGGCACGGAGGAAGCGGACAGCGAACATACACCCAGAGCGGGCAAGCGGCTTGTCACCAATACCAGGGGCGGCGGTTATGGCCGCAGCCCCTCTCCTCTGCGTATTGCAGGTATGGCAGTCTCTCTGGGGATCATTGCTGCCGCCGTCATCATCGTCATCTCTGTGGTCATGCCCCTGGTTTCCAAGGGTTCCGTGGACACTCCGGCTGTGATGGCAAGCGTTTCCCCCTCTGCCCCCGGTGCGTCCGACTCTCCCACGCCGGAGGACTCCGCCTCCCCCGCCCCCACCGAAACCATTCCTGCGGATCAGACGGCCACCGGCTTTACCCTGAGCCAGAGCGAGTTCTCCCTGAGCAACCGCTACCCCGATCCCATCACGCTGAAGGTTACCTTTATTCCAGAGGGGTCCACCGGCTCCATCACCTGGACCAGCAGCAATCCTGAAGTGGTTACTGTGGATGAAACCGGCAAGGTCAGCCACGGCACTGCCACCGGCAGCGCCACCATTACCGCCACCATGCCCGGCGGCGTTACCCAGACCTGTCTGGTACACAACGCAGTTACCAGCACCACCGCCCCCACTTCCAGCCAGTCCCCCTCGGGCGGCTCCTCCACCCTTTCGCTCAACCGCACCGACTTCACCCTCAGCACCACCTATCCCAAGTTCCAGGTGAAGGTCAGCGGCACCTCTTCCACCCCTGTGTGGAGCATCGGCAACACCGCCGTGGCTACTGTTTCCGGTGACGGTACCGTAAGCTATGTGGCCAAGGGGCAGACCACCCTCACCTGCTCGGTGGACGGTCAGACCCTTACCTGCGTTGTTCGCTGTACCTGAGAGCAACCGTCAAACAGGCCCCCGGACAAAGGTCCGGGGGCCTGTTTCTGTTGGGGAGGAATCCTGTCTATCTCATCACGCCGGCAGGGCCGGAATGTTGTTTTTTGTCTGCCCCCAACAGCCGGGAGGCAGTCACAGGAATGGGCCGGTTGGTTGAACGCACCCTGGATAGCATTTCTCCCCCGCACGCTCCCGGTATCATTCCTGCCCTTGTTGTTTGGCTGTGCTCATAGAATAGCACAAATTCCCTGTGGAGAATGAGACAGTTTATAGACCTGGTGTAAACAAATTATGAAATCCCATTGGTTGCGCCAAAGTCCATTCCGCCCGCCAGTCCGTCTTTCTCCAGCATTCGCTCCAGTACCTCCACATCGGCGGTGATATCCATGGTATCCACTTCAAACAGCAAATCCAACTGCTTTTCAAAGCCCTCCACCACCTTATCCATCATGCCCTCAATACGGGCTTTGGCGGTGCGGATATTCTCCCCCGACACCCCCTGGTCCTCCATCCGGGCATAGGCCTTGAGGATTTTCAGCGTTGTGGGCAGATAATAGTTGAGGAACTTGCGCAGTTCTCCCTCCTTGCTGGGGTTCTGCTTCACATAGCTGTAAATTTTGCTGGTAATCTCTCCGATCCGGTCAATTTTCCGGCTCATGGCCGGGTCATCAATATCGTCATTGAGACGGCGGATTTCCCGCAGCACCGCATCATCATCCCGCAGGTCCAGAGGAGGCTCCTCTCCCTGTGTCGTGGCATCCCCCCCTCCAAACTCCTCCGGCTGACACTCCGCCTCCATTCCCTCATCACTGAGAATGAGCTGCTTGGAGGACATATCCAGATAGCCCACAGGCAGCACGCCGGTGTCCAGCATCTCCTGGAGGTCATTGCAGGCCTTGCGCACCGGTACCGGCATAGCGTGGGCCAGCTGTACCACCGACAGCCTCTCCTTCCGTCCGATGAGGGCCAGATACTTCCGGAACCGTTTCACCTTTCTGGTCCGGGCCGATCCCACTCCCATCAGCACCAGTCCGCCGGCACACAGGCCAATGGCAGGAGACATGACCGCCAGAGAGAGCGGAAAGCCCAGCACGGTATTGACAACAGGCAGGCCCACCGCTGTACCCATGCCAAACAAGACCGTCAGAAAGGCCCCCAGCCCAAACATGGCCTTTCCTCCCATCAGGCTGACCCCTCTGCCGGTTCCGGAGGGAGTATGGACCTTCTGCCCCACCGGACTGGGACCCAGGTAGGGGAACTGGGGGGTATGTCTGGGACCCTTCAGGTTGCGCATCAGCAGGAATACACCTACAAACCACAGAGGACTGACCAAAAACAGCAAAGCAATTATCCAGGAGAACGGCCCTTTTCCCTGTGGTGCATCCTGATATTGATTGTGATGGTAATATGCCATATCCATCATCCTTTCCTTATACCGCAATACACGCCCTAAAAAAGAATAAATTTGACAGATTTCCGATACTTTCGCCGGATATTCCGGTCATATGGAGGCCATGCTGTGTGGGCAGTCCATCTGTAACGGTCTGAATCGGTGTGTACTATCATACACTGAATCCCAATCGCTGTAAAGCGCTTTCCAACGGCGCTGTGTAACCATTCTGTAATTGCATTTCCCACTAAAACACTCTATAATAGGGATTATCAAGCCCAATTCTGTATTTTTCCAGGATTGGCGCCACCTCTTCTTCCACTGCATCAAGGGACGGAGGAGGAGACACTATTTTTATGTTGGAGTGATCGTTTATGGCACAAGCAGCGGGCAAGCGGGCCGCCCCTGACAGCAAGTCCAGCGGCGGCAAAATCGCCCTGATTGCAGGACTGGCCATTGTTGCCGTCCTCATCGCCGGCTATCTGATTCTGTGCGCTGTGGCCGGCAGCGGCACCTTCCTGCCCAATACCCGCATTGCCGGGGTAGACGTGGGGGGCTGTACTCCGGAAGAGGCCGCCAGCAAACTGGAAACCCAGGTTCCGCAGCGGCTCTCCCAGCTGTCCGCCACCTTTACCTGCGACGGAAAAACCTATGCCGTCAGCGGCAGCGCAGCCAAGCCCCAGCTGGAACAGGCCATTGCACAGGCACAGCAGGAGCAGAACGGCAGCTTTTTCACCCGGGGCGGACAGTATCTTGCCTCTTTGGTCGGGGGCAGCAGCTATCCCGCTCAGGTCAGCCTGACCGAAACTCCGGAAGCCGTCACCCAGGCGGTGGAAGAGTGTGCCGATCCCAATGCCCAGACCACCTGGGAGGTGGTGGACAACCAGCTGGTATTCCACAAGGGTGTTACCGGCCGTACCATTGATACCGCCGCCCTTACCACCGCTCTGGAAGAGCGTTTCTCCAGTCTGTTGTCGAGCGCCACAGAAGCAAACACCCCCATTGAAACCCAGGTGACCACTGCCCCCCCTGCCTCCCCCAATTTTGAGGAGATTCAGAGCCCGGTATCCGTAAACGCCGCCGACGCCTACTTAGACAAGAGCACCAAGGAAATTGTGCCCTCTGTCACCGGCGTCAGCCTGGATACCGCCGCCGCCAAAGCTGCGCTGGACAGTGCGGCAGAGGGGGCCGATGTCAGCGTCCCCCTCACCCTGACAGAGCCAAATATCACCACCGCCAAGCTGGAGGCCAATCTGTTCAAGGACGTGCTGGGGAGCGGCACCACCGTCTGCGCCGGCCCCTCCAACCGGTGGTACAACATCGACCTTGCGGCCGGTCGGGTCAACGGCACCATTTTGCTGCCGGGAGAGGTTTTTTCCTATAACGACCTGGCAGGGCCCTATACCAAGTCCAGCGGCTACAAGGATGCAGGCACTTACCAGAACGGCCAGAGCATTGACGCCACCGCCGGCGGAATCTGCCAGCTGTCCTCCACCATTTACTGGGTCACCCTCAAAGCCAACCTGGAGATTGTGGAGCGCTCCAAACACGCCTTCAACGGCGGTTATATGCCGGTCATTGGCACCGACGCCACCGTATGGAGCAATCAGATTGATTTCAAGTTCAAAAACAACACGGAATACCCCATTAAGGTTGTAAGCTATCAGGACAGCAGCCATAAGCTCCATGTCACCATCTACGGCACCGATACCACCGGCATCCACGGAGAGCCTTATTCTGTGGTGGTATCTACCACGCCCTACAAGAACACCTATAAACCCAACGCCTCCATTCCCGTGGGAACCCAGCCTCAGCGGGATCCCAACTACTCCCGGTACAATGGCGTAACAGTGGATGTATATCAGAAGCTGGTGGACAAGAGCGGCAACACGGTGGATACCATCTTCCTGTACCGCAACAGCTACAAGTCTTCTGATGCAGTATACTATTATAATCCTGCCGATGCCGCCCGCTGGGGCATTGATCCCTCTACCGGTCTGAAAACCCTCACCCCGGTGGAGCCTACCCCCAGTCCTACGCCTACCCCCAGTCCTACGCCTACCCCGGCAGCTACGCCCACACCGGCTGCGACCGCCACCCCGGTGGCAACCCCTGCTCCCACACCCACGCCTACCCCAACCCCCACCCCGGTGATCTCTCTGTCCCCTCAGGCAACGCCTACGCCGGCAGCTACGGCAACCCCCGAGGCCGTTATCTCGCCAGCGCCTGCCGCATAATCTGTCATCCAGCATGGCCCTCCGCAGCCTGGAGGGCCATGCCCTGTTTTTGAGAGAAGGTTTTCAAATGTTTGAAGGTTTTTCCGGCTCTACCGTAGATTTTTTGTGGGGTATCCGGTTCAACAATGAAAAATCCTGGTTTGAGGCCCACAAAGAGGACTACCGCACCCATGTCCAGCGGCCCATGAAGGAGCTGGCTCAAACGGTCTATACCGCCTTTCTGGACCGGCACCCCGATCTGGACCTGGTGTGCAAGGTATCCCGCATCCATCGGGATGCCCGGCGGCTCTTTGGCCGTGGGCCTTACAAGGACCATCTCTGGTTCAGTCTGGTACGGCCCCATATTGAGAGCGGTTCAGAACCGGTATTCTGGTTTGAACTGACGCCGGAGGAGTGGTCCTGCGGGATGGGCTTCTGGCAGGCGCCCCCTCTCACCATGGCCAAATTCCGGGCCAGAATGGACCGGGACCCCAAGCCTGTGGAGCTGCTTGCCCGTCGTTTTGCCAAACAGGAGATCTTTGTCCTGGAGGGCGAGGACTATAAACGGCCCAAACCCGCCCCTTCCCCTGTGCTGGCCCCCTGGTACATCAAAAAAAGCTTTGCCCTTTCTCACAGTGCGCCCCATGAAGCGGTGCTGTGGGAGAGTACACTGGCAGACAAGCTGCTGGACGCCTATGAATTTCTGTTGCCCTATTATCAGCTTATCCTCTCCCTCAGCGGTGATCCCGATCCCCGGCAATGAGTGACAGAATTTAGCCTGCAATTCTTTGATCCCCCTGCACATACTAAGGTACAGCACGGAGACAAAGGGGTGTAGCACTGTGACAAACAGCTTTTGGCGGCAGATTGGTCTTGCCATCCTGGTCATCGCCCTTCTGCTCACCCCTCCGGCGCTCCCCCAACAGGCGGTGTTTGCCGGTATCGCCGGCACTCCGGCCACCCAAAAGCTCATCGCCCTTACCTTTGACGACGGTCCCCGCCGCTCCACTACCACCCGTCTGCTGGACGGGCTGGCTGAACGGGGCGTTCACGCCACCTTTTTTCTGGTAGGCTCCCGGCTGCCCTATCAGGAGGATGTGGTGCTCCGTATGGAGCGTGAAGGACACCAGCTGGGCATTCACACCTATGACCATGTACTGCTCACCGGTCTGAAGCAAGCCGATTTTGACGCCCAGGTCGAGACCAGCCGCAGCAAACTGACCGCCATTGTCGGACACGATTCCTTTCTTCTCCGTCCTCCCTTTGGAAAATGGGATGAGGGTGTGCGCATCCGGGCCGGCTGTCCTATTGTCCTCTGGTCCATCGACCCGGAGGACTGGAAAGACCAGGATGTGGAGCGCATTGTTGCCCAAGGGGTCACCCAGGCCAGGGATGGCGGGATTTTGCTCCTCCACGATATTTTTGACTCTTCTGTAGATGCTGCCCTCCGGATTGTGGATATCCTTCATGCACAGGGCTACTACTTCTGTACCATTGAGCAGCTGTTTGCCGCCCGGGGAATCACCCTCCAGCCCGGTGAGGTCTACTGGAATGCCTATCCGTAATCAAAAAGGACTTGCCTTCTGGCAAGTCCTTTTTGTATGTCTATGCAAATTTTTCAATGTAACCCATAATGAAGATGATAAGCACAATGATGGGTACCACCACGGTGAAATACAGCCGCAGCTTGGCGGGGAATCTGATGCCTTTCCCCTGATCGGCTTCGGCCAGGAAATTGTCAAAGCCCCAGGCATACTTTTTGGATACACAGCAAAAGAGCAGATAAATGACAGAACCCAGGGGCAGCAGGTTATTGCTCACCAGGAAATCCTCAAAGTCCATAATCCCCATGCCCAGAATCTGAATCCCAGACCACAGGTTGTTGCCCAGCAGGCAGGGCAGACTCAGCAGGAAAATCAGCACCAGATTGGCCCCCACCGCCCTGTTGCGGGAAATGCCCCATCTGTCCATCCAGCAGGCCAGAATATTCTCAAACACAGCGGTTACGGTGGACAGCGCCGCAAAAAACAGGAAGACAAAGAACAGAGCGCCCCACACCCGGCCACCGGGCATGGCGTTAAAAATATTGGGCAGGGTTACAAAGATCAAATTGGGGCCTGCGTCAGGCTTGACGTCAAAGGCAAAGGCCGAGGGGAAAATAATCAGACCGGATACAAAGGCCACACAGGTGTCCAGAATACCCACGCTGACAGTCTCTCCAAACAGCCGCCGGTCCTTGTCAATATAGCTTCCAAAAATCGCCATAGCTCCGATGCCCAGACTGAGGGTAAAGAAGGCCTGGCCCATAGCGGCGTAGATGGCCTCACCCAACCGGAAACGACCGTTGGCGTCATAGATCAGATTGTCAAAGTTGGGTACCAGATAGAACTCCAGGCCAGCCCCTGCGCCAGGCAGCGTTAACGCCCGCACTGCCAGCACCACCAATAGGGCCAACAGGCAGAGCATCATAAATTTGTTGGCCTTTTCCACGCCGTTGCGCAGGCCACGGCTGCAAATCAGCATACCCAGCACCACAACAATGGCCATAAAGATGATCTGAATGACCGGTTCCGCCACCATGTTTCCATAGGCACGTTCCACGCCGGTTTTGTCCAGTCCTTCAAACTGACCCGCCGCAATTTTAAAGAAATACATCAGCAGCCAGCCTGCAATGGTGGTATAGAACATCATCAGCAGGTAGTTACCCGCCATACCGAACCAGCCATACCAGTGCCATTTGGTCCCCTTCGGCTCCAATGCCTGGAAGGACACGGTGATGCTCTTCCGGCTGGCACGGCCCACTGCAAATTCCATCGCCATGATGGGCAGCCCCATCAGGATCAGGAACAGCAGATAGATCAGCACAAATGCTGCGCCGCCATATTGCCCCACAATATAGGGGAAGCGCCAGACATTGCCCAGGCCGATGGCGCACCCGGCAGAGATCAGCACAAAGCCCAGCCGGGACGCAAAGGTCTCTCTCTCTTTCACATACTCTCCTCCTTATTTGCCCGCCTGCGGCAGGCGGTTGACCGGTTTTTCCGGATACGGCCGGTCATGCCTCCTCCCTCCTGCAGCCCTTTCCTTGCCCAAGAGAATTCCCGCAGCACAGGCTGCGGGAACAACTATTTTATGCCGCACACAACAAGCCGCTCCTGGGGCCTGTCCTCAGAAGGTGCCGCACAACAGTCGATTCAGCACCCATAATCATAGCTGATTTTTACGGAACTGTCAATCATTCCGCACCCTTTCGCCAGCTTCTCTTTAGAGCCAATCCTCCACCACATCTCTGAGGATCACAGGGGATACCTGATTGCGCTGTACCAGCTCTACCAGAGCATCAATGCGGGCAGCACTGACGGTAATGTGGGGAATTTCCACACAGGAGCCGTCCGGTCCCTCTGCCTTCAGTCCGTAGCTTTCACAGGACAGACCGCCTGCTTCCATCTCGTCCACCAGAATGGAATAGCGATATCCGCAGCCCTCCTGCCGTTCCAGCAGCAGTTCCCTCATGTGCTCACCTCCTTTTTCCATTATATACTTAATTATACATAAATACTATTAAATGTAAAGCAAAACGATTCGCCTGTATTTCCCATATTTCGGCAGTTAGTTGCTCTTTTTCCTCTCTTGGCCTCCAGGGGAAGCCCATCTGACTTCTTTTCGGTCTGATCCCCCATGGTTCGACAAAATCGGGGCATAAAAAAACACCGGCTGGAAAACCAGTCGGTGTTTTGGGGGAACAAATTTACTTGGCAGCCTTGGCAGCCCGGATGGCCTCGATGAGCATGGGAGTGACCTTGTACAGGTCGCCCACAATACCGTAGGAAGCCACGTCAAAGATGGGGGCAGCCTCATTCTTGTTCACGGCAATGATGCACTCGGAATCCTGCATACCGGCCAGGTGCTGGATGGCGCCGGAGATACCCAGGGCAACATAGATGCGGTGGTGAACGGTCTTGCCGGTCTGGCCCACCTGATGGTCGGCGCCGATCCAGCCGGCATCCACACAGGCACGGGAAGAACCAACCACGCCGCCCAGAACGCCAGCCAGCTCTTCCGCCAGCTTCAGGCCGCCTTCCACGTCCTTGGAAATGCCACGGCCCACGGAAACCACCACGTCAGCGCCGATAAGGTCAACCAGCTTCTTGGCAGCCTTCTTGACCTCGATCACGTCCACATGGATGTCCTCCTTGGACAGAGCCACGTCCACCTTGACAATCTCGGTCTTGGCAGCGCCGGCCTCATCATAGGGCTGGGTCTGCATCACGCCGGGACGGACGGTAGACATCTGGGGACGGAAGCGGGGGCAGATGATGGTAGCCATCAGATGGCCGCCAAAAGCGGGACGGGTCATCTTCAGGTTGGTGTTCTCCTCGAACACGGTGTTGTCCACGTCGATGGTAGAGGTGGTCTTGAGGAACTCCTTGTACTTGGCCACGTCCACATCCAGGTGGGTACAGTCGGCGGTCAGACCGGTGTGCAGCCGGGCAGCGCAGCGGGGACCCAGGTCACGGCCGATGTTGGTGGCGCCGATGAGGAAAATCTCGGGCTTCTTGTCCTCCACCAGGTCGCAGATGACCTTGGTGTAGGCGTCGGTGGTGTAAACGTCCAGCAGCTCGTGGTTGCAGTAGTACACCTTGTCGGCACCGTAGCCGCCCAGAGCCTTCAGGTACTCTTCCTTGATGTCCTTGCCCAGGACCACGCCGCACAGCTCCACGCCCAGGTCGTTGGCCAGCTTGCGGCCCTCGCTCAGGAGCTGGTAGCTGGTGGACATGATAACGCCCTCGCGCTGCTCACAGAAAACCCATA
>CALWOK010000129.1 GCA_944383125.1 uncultured Flavonifractor sp. | reverse complement strand
CCATGCGGAAACCGTCAATGCCCTTGTCGCACCACCAGGTCATCATGTCAAATACGGCCTGCCGTACCGCCGGGTTGTCCCAGTTCAGGTCGGGCTGCTTGGGGGAGAAGCAGTGGAGATAGTACATTCCGGTCCCCTCGTCGTAGGTCCAGGCAGGGCCGGAGAAGGAGGAGCCCCAGTTGTTGGGCTCTTTGCCGTTCTTCCCCTCCCGCCAGATGTAGAAATCCCGCTTGGGATTGTCCTTGGACTGGCGGCTCTCCACAAACCAGGGGTGCTCATCGGAGGTGTGGTTGACCACCAGATCCATGACGATTTTCAGCCCTCTGGCGTGGGCCTGGGCCAGCAGGCGGTCAAAGTCGGCCATGGTGCCGAACTCCTCCATAATGGCCTGATAGTCGCTGATGTCATAGCCGTTGTCGTCGTTGGGGGAGCGGTACACCGGAGAGAGCCAGATCACATTGGCCCCCAGCTCCCTGATGTAGTCCAGCTTGCTGGTGATGCCGGGCAGGTCGCCGATGCCGTCTCCGTTGGAGTCGCAGAAGCTGCGGGGGTAGACCTGATAAATGACACTTTCCTTCCACCATGCTTTGTTCATAGCAACATCCATCCTTCTTTCCATTAAACTGCCTGAATCTGATACTGCAATGCCTGATGCTCGTCCAGGAAGGGCAGAGCCAGACCGGCATACATCAGCGCATCGCCGCCGTACACCTGGCCGTTGACCTGGTAATCCCGGTTGGGGTCCAGCCCTTTCAGCCGCAGCAGGGGGCGCACCGGGTTGGCGTGGCGCTGGGTCTGCACCAGGCCCACCACCGCCCGCTGCCGGTCGGCGGTAACGTGCATCCAGGCACAAAAACTGTCCCCGCCGAAGGGGCTGGTAAGCCGGTAGTAATCCCCCCGCATGACCACGTCCCAGTACTCCCGGAACCCGGCCGCCTGGGCGGCCACCTCGTCCAGCTCCTCCTGGGTCAGCTCGTTCAGGTCCAGCTCATAGCCGAAGGTACCGGCAGCTGCCACCACGCCCCGGGTGTGGAAGGGGGTGGAGCGGTGGGTCAGGCCGTTGGGGACGGCGGACACATGGGCGCCCATGGTGCAGCAGGGATAGCAGAAAGAGGTGCCGTACTGGATGCGCAGCCGGTCCATGGCGTCGGTGTTGTCGGAGCACCAGATCTGGGGGGTGTAGTGGAGCATCCCGCAGTCAAACCGGCCGCCGCCGCCGCTGCATCCCTCAATGAGCAGGTGGGGGAATTCCTGGTGAAGGGCCTCCAGAATTTCATAGACTGCCAGCACAAACCGGTGGTAGACCTCACCCTGCCGTTCCGCAGGCAGTCCGGCGCTCCACACATCGGTGAGACTGCGGTTCATATCCCATTTTACATAGGAGATATCGGCACTGCCCAGCATGGCCCGCAGGTTGTCCAGCACATACTGCTTGACCTCGGGGCGGGTCAGGTCCAGCACCAGCTGGTACCGTCCCCGGGTGACGGGACGGCCGGGCGCCTGGAAGGCCCAGTCGGGATGGGCCCGGTAGAGGTCGGAATTTTCATTGACCATCTCAGGCTCCACCCAGATGCCGAATTTCATCCCCAGGCCTTTGATGCGCTCCGCCAGAGGAGCCAGACCGCCGGGGAGCTTTTCCTGGTTGACGTTCCAGTCTCCCAGACCGCCAAAGTCGTCGTTGCGCTGGCCGAACCAGCCGTCATCCATGACCATCATCTCCACACCCACCTTGCCGGCGGCCTGGGCGATGGAATAAATTTTGTCGGCGTTGAAGTCAAACAGGGTGGCCTCCCAGTTGTTGATGAGGATGGGCCGCCGGGCATCCTTCCAGGGTCCCCGGCACAGGTTCAGCCGGATGGCCCGGTGGAACATCCGGCTCATATGGCCCAGACCACGGGCGGAAAAGACCATAGCAACCTCAGGAGCGGTAAAGGACGCACCGGGCTGGAGCTGCCAGGAGAAGTGGAAGGGGTGGATGCCCAGTGTCATGCGGGTCTCGTGGAACTGGGTGTACTCCACAGAGGCCAGGAAGTTGCCCGAGTACACCAGAGCCATGGCCCAGCAGCGGCCGGTATCCTCGGTGGTGTCCTTGTCGCACAGGGCCAGGAAGGGGTTCTGCTGGTGGCTGGAGGAGCCGCGGACGCTGCCGGCGGTGTGAACTCCCTGGGTGAGGGGAGCACGGACCGGCTCCCGCTCCCGGGCATAGGCCCCGCCAAGGGTGATGAAGTCGTGTTCGCCCACCGGGAAGTCCAGACAGGCGGAGGCAATCCGGGTGAGCCGCACCGGCGCGGTTCCGTCGTTGCGCACCCGCACCGCCCGGGTAATCATGTCATATTCCTCCAGCACACCGTACAGCAGCTCTGCGGTCAGACCGCTGTGGGGGTCTTTCAGTGTTACAATGAGGGTTTGGGCAGTAACCCCTTCCCCATAGAAGGCGGGCAGGCCCTCCAGGCTGTACTTGCCCTCCTCAATGGTGTGGCTTACATACCGCAGGTCTGCAATGTGGCTGCCGTCGGACAGGTCGGCCTCCAGGGAGGGAATGCGGAAATCGCCCACGCCGCTGGAGGAATACTCCTGGGGCTGGGTATCCAGGGACCAGGTGCGGTTCAGTCCCACCTCATCGGGGTTGGGGGAAAAGCCCCGGTCCTCCGGGCAGATCAGCCGGGAGAGATCGCCTCCCCGCAGCTTCTGACCGTAATAGGTGTGGAGCAGCACCCCGGTATCGTCTATTTTCATCTGGTAACTGGTGTGGCAGGTGCTGAGAGTAATGGTGCGAAGAGCGCCGTCAAATTGAATCATACGTTACCATCCTTCTTTGATCGGTAGAGTTAACATGGGGCGTCCAGAGGGAGCGCCCGTGGACGGCCCCTATTGTATCACAGAAAGTTACCGGTTTCATCTGCATTTTTTCCTGAAAAACAGAAAATTTTTGGGTAAAAAACGGGAAAACTGTAAATGACGGCAAATCCTTTGCCGATTGGGGGAGAATGGGGGAAGCCGATGGAGCATCCTGGGAAGCCGGGGAGAAAAAAACGGGGAAAAGTCGAACGAAGTCGAAGAGAAATAGCCATAAATTACCAGTAAAAGCCTTGAATTTGCTGTCTGATTATGGTAAATTATTGCCAACCGGTAAACAGCCTTGGCCAGGCAGTAAAGATCGTGCAGGGAAACCTGCTGGAAAGGGTGTCAATGAATTGGAACGGAAGATCAAGGTGCTGATCGGGGATGCCAGCGAGGAATTCCGCCGCATTCTGGCGGAGCATCTGGAGGAGGAACCTGGCATTTCGGTGGTGGGAGAGACTGGAGACGGCCTGGAGCTGCTGGAGCTGCTGGCGGATGCGGCGCCCGATGTGGTGGTGCTGGATCTGGTCTTGTCCGGCATGGACGGCATTGCGGTGCTGGACAAGCTGCACAATCGGGAGGAGCGCCCCAAGGTACTGGTGCTGTCCGGCCTGGTGCGGGGCAGGGTGGCGGAGCTGAGCGTCTCCTCGGGAGCCGACTATTACATGCTCAAGCCGTGCAGCCTGACGGCGGTGTCCGAACGCATCCGTCAGCTCACCGCCCAGAAGGAGGGGGGCAGGGACAGCCAGCCCGACCAATTCCGCAGCGGCCGGAAGCTGGAAAACATCGTCACCAACGTCATCCACGAAATCGGGGTGCCGGCCCATATCAAGGGGTACCAGTATCTGCGGGAGGCCATTATCATTGCGGTCAAGGATATGGACGTGATCAACGGCGTGACCAAGGTGCTCTACCCCGAGGTGGCAAAGCGCTACGGCACCACTGCCTCCCGGGTAGAGCGGGCCATCCGCCACGCCATCGAGGTGGCGTGGGACCGGGGGGACCTGGAAACCCTACAGAAATATTTCGGCTATACCGTCTCCAACATTAAGGGAAAACCCCCCAATTCGGATTTTAGCGCCATGATTGCCGACCAGCTGCAGCTGCAGCTGGGTCAGCAGTAACACCAGGGGCCTGCCGTATGTACGGCAGGCCCCTGTATCTGTCACACTCCAGGTATGGATGTCCCATCTCCCGCATACCACTGGGACAAGGAGGTGGGACAGAGATGACGCTGGAACGACTGGGGAATTTGCTCTGGAATCCCTGGCTGCTGGGCTTGTTTTTGGTGACAGGGCTGTATCTGTCGGTACGCACCGGCTTTTTTCAGATATTCCGCTGTGGGGTGTGGTGCAGGGCCACCTTGGGATCTCTGGGACAGGAGGAACAGCGGGGAAAGAGCGGTCTGACCCGGATGCAGGCCATGTCCACCGCCCTGGCGGCCACCATTGGCACCGGCTCCATTGCCGGGGTGGCTACCGCCATTTTTTACGGCGGGCCGGGGGCGGTATTCTGGATGTGGGTATCCGCCCTGCTGGGCATGATGATCGGCTGCGTGGAAAAGACCCTGGCCATCCGCTACCGCACCCGGGACAGGGCGGGCCGCTGGCAGGGCGGGCCTATGATATACATGGAGCAGGGGCTGGGCAACAAGAGCCTTGCCATGCTCTTTGCCCTGTGCTGTGTGGCCTCCTGCCTGGGCGGGGGCAATATGGTGCAGTCCAACTCCATTGCCGCCGCCCTGTGGTCGGCCTTTGGCTGGGACCGGCTGACGGTGGGGGTGGTGGTAGCCCTCCTCACCGGGCTGGTGATTGTGGGGGGCGTGGGGCGGATTGGAAGGGTGAGCGAAACCCTGGTACCCTGTATGGCCCTGCTCTTTGTGGGGGGCGGCCTGGTGGTACTGGTCTGCCGCTGGCAGGCCCTGCCCGCCGCCTTTGCCCAGATTATGGCGGGGGCCTTTTGTCCCCAGGCCGTCCTGGGGGGCGGGGCAGGGTATGGGGTGGCAGCCGCCCTGCGCTATGGGGTGGCCCGGGGGGTGTTTACCAACGAGGCGGGCATCGGTACCTCGGCCATTGCCCACGCCGCTGCCGACACCAGAGAACCGGCGGAACAGGGCATGTGGGGCATCTTTGAGGTGTTTGTGGCCACTGTGGTGGTGTGCTCCGTCACAGCCCTGGTGGTGCTTACCACAGGGGTGTACAGCCCCCAGCAGGCCCTGGACGCCATTCACAGCGGACAGGTGGACCCCCAGATGGTGGGAGCGCCCCTGTCGGCTGCCGGGTTTTCCGCCGTGTTCGGCCCCTTTGGGGGAATTTTTGTGTCGGTGTGCCTGCTGCTCTTTGCCTTTACCTCTCTGCTGGGGTGCAGCTACTACGGGGAGCGCAGCCTGGCCTACCTGGTGGGGGAGGGCCGGGGAAGGGGAGTGTACCGGCTGGTGTTTCTGGGGGCCATTGTGTGGGGAAGTGTGGCCGATGTATCAGCAGTATGGCAGCTGGCCGACATCTTCAACGGCCTGATGGCCCTGCCCAACCTGTGTACCCTGCTGCTGCTCTCCCCCCAGGCCATCGGACTGCTGAAAAAATGGCTGGCCAAAACCGCACAGGATTTTTGACAGCTCAAAAGCAAAAGCCTGAAACCGGATGGTTTCAGGCTTTTTGCTTGGCGCAGAAGGAGGGATTTGAACCCTCGCGACGGTTTCCCGCCCTACTCCCTTAGCAGGGGAGCCCCTTCGGCCACTTGGGTACTTCTGCATGCCGAATAAAAAGAGATGCAATGAAATGTGGCGGAGAGAGTGGGATTCGAACCCACGGATGCTTCCACATCGCCGGTTTTCAAGACCGGTTCCTTCAACCACTCGGACATCTCTCCACGTCCTGTCCAGGTCAAATGCAAAAAGAATTATACTAAACTGCCTTCTGTTTGTCAACACCTTTTTTGCAGATTTTGAAAAAACCGCCCCACACCTTGAACGGGGTATGGGGCGGTTGGGTTATTGCTGGGAAGGGGAACCCAGAGCGGCCCGGCTGGCCAGGATGCGGGGGAAAAAGCGGAGGAACAGAATGGTGGTGACGGTGGCTGCCACCAGGTCGGCAATAGGCTCTGACAGGAAAGTAGCTTCGGCACTGACCAGGGCGGGGAGCAGCAGCAGACAGGCCAGGAACAGCGACTTGCGGAAGAGGGAGCAGAACAGGGCCAGCCGCACATGGCCCAGGGCGGTGGTCTCGTCCACCAGGGGATACTGGATGGCCAGGGGGAGGATCATGGCGGTAAACACCTTGATATACCCCACCGAGCGGTCAATCAGCTCTGGGTTTTGGGTGAACAGACGCACAAAGAGGGGGGAGAGGGTGTGGGTCACCACCATCATGCCCCCGCAGAACACCAGGCAAAGCCCCACGATGTCCTTCATGGCGGCTTTGATGCGTGCAGTGTTTCCTGCCCCGTAGTTGAAGCTGATCACCGGCTGGGTCCCCAGGGTCAGCCCGCCCATGGGCAGGGTGATGAGGAGCAGATAGCTTT
>CALWOK010000128.1 GCA_944383125.1 uncultured Flavonifractor sp. | reverse complement strand
ACCCATGTAACGCAGCATCAGGGTAGCGGCGCTGGCAAAGTGCATACAGTAGCCCCGGCGGCTCTCGGTGAGAAAATAGGACACAAAATCCTCCCCCTCAGGGGTAACAGGGGCATTTGGATCATATTCAGCCAGGTCATCCAGATAGGCGGCCACTAACTTAGCCATAGACAAAGCATGATAGCGGGTATAATGCGCATAGTCATGGGAAGCCTGTGCCATCATGTCTATAAATTCCTGATAAGCCGCTCCATGTTCTCCTTCAGGCAGATAATCTGGGAACCGGTTGGCCATATCCAGATAGATTTCATCCAATGCTTCCTCACAAATCAAAGGAACGGAGGTATAATAACTATGATATACAAAGTTTTCGTATGTCCGTGCTGCATTGGCTGCCCCTTCGGGCAGTTCTGCCTCTGACAGGGGATCACAGCCGGGCTGGATGTAAAGGGTGTGGGTCCACACATCCTCTGCCCGGGCCAGATAAGCGTCGTTGACAAATGCGGCCCCGCCCAGCTCCTCCGGCTGGGAGAGGATGTGGTAGGGAACATATACATAGCCCGGGTCGGCACCCACATTACGGACTGTTACCTTGGCATAGTTCTTGCCGGGGAAGGTATTCCGGTCAGCCAGGGCGGGAAAGTTCATGGGCTGCCAGCCCTCCAGAGAGGGGAAGTAGACGCTGGAATAGCTGTAGGGCGGGATGCCCTCCGAGTCCGGGTCCAGGAACATGGCCCTGTAGTCGGAATCCTCCAGGGGAAACCAGCCGGTGCCGTCGTACCGGGCGCCGGAGAACCCCCGCAGGTAGATGCGCCCCTCCAGATCGGTATCCACTTCCAGCACCGTCCGACCGGAAAACTCCAGGGGACCGGCGTTGGACAGGTCTACTTTACCGTCGGCATCGGTGAAAGAACCGCCGCTGCCAAAGCCAAAGGGTCCTCTGCCGGAAAACAACTGGATATTCAGGTGTGTTGCCCAGTTGTTGAGGGCGTCCATAGCGTCATCCGCCCACTGGGGCCGTTGATAGGTGGACTGGGGCATAAACGCACCCAGACCTGCCAGCAGCAGCGCCACAGTGGGAAGAGCAGCCAGTGTGAGCCGGGCAGCCCCTGCCGGGTGCCAGCGGCGGGCCAGAGCGGTCAGACCCAGCACACTCCAGGCCAGCAGCAGCATCATGAGGGAAGACCAGGCAGGGGTGACTGAGATGCACAGGGGCAGGGCGGCAAAGGGAAGGGTAAGCAGGATGGGGGGCAGGATATGCCGCCCCCGCACCAGAGACAGGGCCAGAAGCAGCCCCAGTACCCCTCCGGCTGCCAGGGCCAGCACCGTAACGGCATGGTACCATACAGCGGCAGGTAGCTGCTGGATGGGCATAATCATGCCGTCCAGCTCCAGACTGGTGCATATGGTATTGACTACCCCGCACCGAAGGGCAATTTCACCCAGGCGGAGTGTATCCCACAGCTGCCACACTGTTGCGCCAAGGATTGCCAGGACAGCAGCCATGGCAGCCGCCAGCCAGCGGGTGGGCAGGGCGCAGATCAGAGTATAGAGCAGGGCCAGCAGAGCACAGCCCCCCAGAAGCAAATCCCCCTCCGGACGCAGCTGGGCAGCGGTGAGGAAGGCGGACAGGGCTCCCGCCAGCAGCAGAAAGAGGAGCAGCCCCTTGACTGAAAGCTCCAGCGGACCTGGGCGGTGGAAAGGAACAGGTTTGGAACGGTTCATGAGCGCCCTCCTTCCACCCCGTCAGGGGTCACATGCAGATGGCGTACCCGGCCCGGTCCGCCTGGGACCCGCAGAGCGGTATCCAAAATGGAGCGGCCCTCCAGTGGGGCTGGAGTGGAAAAGGCCAGCTCCAGGCAGGCCAGCAGGGCCTGTCCTCCGTCCACCATCCGGTCCTCCGGT
The DNA here is from genome assembly GCA_944383125.1 of uncultured Flavonifractor sp. Classification (GTDB taxonomy): domain Bacteria; phylum Bacillota; class Clostridia; order Oscillospirales; family Oscillospiraceae; genus Flavonifractor. The sequence continues at coordinate 6,093 of CALWOK010000128.1, read as the reverse complement.
ATGCCGGTAAGAGGGGCGGCCCACTGGATATGGTGGGGGCGCTCCTGGGCCAGCAGCCAGCGGGACAGGGCATACAGCTGGGCAAAGGTGCGGTCCAGCACCTGGGGGGTGCCGAAATGGTCATAAGTAACCACAATGGTGGCCTGCTGTGGCTCCAGAGTTTCCCGCACCACCAGCTCGTCCAGTTTGGAGGATAATTTCCAGTGAACCGAGCGGAGCGGGTCCCCTGCCCGGTATTCCCGCAGGTCATAGTCCTCGCCGGGACCGCCGCCGGGACGGGGCTTGAGGATGGTGCCCTCGTTGTGTCCCCCTGCCAGAGAGGGATCGTGGTCTGTATCCAGGGGAGCGGGAACCACCAGCACAGCCCCCTCCGGCCCTTTTTTCACAGGCAGAGGAAAAAGCCCCAGCAGATCACACCGCCAGGCCCGGTCCACCCGGCAGACCAGACGGCCGCAATGGGGGGGGGGGAGGGAGAGGGGATGGGGCCGCTCCTGCGCCAGCATGACACGAAGCTTGCCGGGTTCGCCGGTGAGCTGATTGACCCAGCTGACAGTTGCTCTGGGGCGGAGCAGGGGCAACGGGGTGCGGCTGTGGAGAGAAAGGGAAAAGAGGGCCTGATCGCCCTGAACAATGGCAGGCGTGGAGGGAGTGACCAGAACACTGCTGCCGGCCAGACCGGGCAGGGCCAGCAGCAGAGAGAGGACAGGCAACAGAAGCACCAGTACCAGCACATAGGTGGACAGATAGAAACGGAAAAAAATTTGGAACAGTACCGCCGCTCCTATGAGGGCGGCATAACATATCCGGCGGCTCCACATGGCCTTACCGGATGGCGGGAGGCGGAACCTGCCCCAGCAGCTCCGATGCTCCTCCAAAAGTGCCGCTGGCCTCTGCCCGGGGGGAGAGGATCAGCCGGTGGGAAATCACATCGGCAAACACCATGGACACGTCCTCCGGATTGACATAGTCCCGGCCCAGCACCAGAGCGGCGGCCTTGGCCATGGCGGTGAGGGCCAGGGAAGCCCGGGGGCTGGCACCCTGGAGAATCATGGGGTGATTGCGGGTGGCGTTTACCAGCCGGATAATATAGTCCAAAATATCGTCAGACACATAAACCCGGTCGGCCTGCTCCCGCAGGGCGGAAAGGCCGTTCAAATCCAGCACCTGCTGTACCTGTTCCAGGGGATTGCCCCCCTGTTTGCGGCGCACCATGTCCACTTCATCTGCCGGGGCGGGATAGCCGATGGACAGACGCACCATAAACCGGTCCATCTGGGAGTCGGGGAGCAGCTGGGTACCGGAGGCCCCCGCCGGGTTCTGAGTGGCAATCACCAAAAAGGGCTGGGGTACCGGGTGGCTGACTCCGTCCACCGTAACCTGCCCCTCTTCCATGGCCTCCAGCAAGGCCGACTGGGTGCGGCTGGTGGCCCGGTTCAGCTCATCGGCCAGAAACAGGTTGCACAGCACCGCACCCGGCTGATACTCCATGGCGCCGGTTGCCTTGTTGTAAATGGAAAAACCGGTGATGTCTGACGGCATCACATCGGGGGTAAACTGAACCCGGTTATAGCGCAGGCTCAGTGCCTTGGAAAAGGCCAGAGCCATGGTGGTTTTCCCCACACCGGGAATGTCCTCCAGCAAAATATGGCCCCGGGCCAGAATGGCCAGCAGGACCTTTCCCAGCACTTCATCCTTGCCTACAACCGCTTTTTTGACCTGTGCCAGAATTTCTCTGGCCTGTTGGTTTCCGTTCATGTTGGGAATCTCCTTTCGGGTAGCTCAGTTCTATTGTAGCAGACAGAGTGGTGATGTCAACGGCAACCGGCAGAAAGAATCCCTGCAAAAAATTGCCCCAAACCCTTGCACCCGATGTGGTTTTATGGTATAGTACACACGATAGTAGTAGTTGTATGGTGAGAGTGGGGTTGCGGCTCCGCTCTTTCTTATTGAAAAAACAGGGTATGTAAATGATTGACAGACCCTGCCGGAGGTTGCATATGGCCAAGGTAACTCAGCTGGTTTCCGATCTGGCAGCCCCCCTGGTAGAGGGGGCAGGCTGCTCCCTGTGGGACGTGGAGTACGTCCGGGAAGCGGGGCAGTGGTTTTTACGGGTGTATATTGACAAAGAGGGGGGCGTCTCCATTAACGACTGCGAGGCGGTCAGCCGTCCCCTGTCCGATGCGCTGGACGAAGCCGACCCCATTGAGGGCAGCTATGTGCTGGAGGTGTCCTCTGCCGGCGCCGACCGGCCCCTGAAAAAGCCGGAGCACTTTGCGCAGTTTATGGACAGTGAGGTGGAGGTGCGCCTCTACCGGGCGGTGGATGGCCGGAAGGACCATGTGGGTGTTCTGAAAGGCTATGCCGACGGCGATGTGACCATTGAGGACGGAAACGGTACCTGGACTTTTCCCAAAAAGGATGTGGCCCAGGTACGGCTGTATGTGCGGTTTTAAAAGGAGATAGAGCTATGCCGAAGAAGAATACCAAGGCGCAAAAGACCAATGAGCTGGACGGCAAGGAGTTTTTTGCAGCCATCAACCTGATTGAAAAGGAAAAGGGCATTCCCAAGTCCTATATGCTGGATAAGATCACCCAGGCCCTGGTATCCGCCTACAAGCGGGACCATGAGACCGCCGGGGACAATATTGTGGTGGAGGCCGACGAGGCCCTGGGCACCGTCCGTCTTTTTGTGAAGAAGGACATTGTGGAAGAGGTAGACAATCCCGCCACTGAAATGAGCCTGGAAATGGCCCGCTCCAAGCTGCCCCAGGCCCAGCTGGGAGACGTGATCCGCATTGAGATCAAGACCCGGGATTTTGGCCGCATTGCCGCCCAGACGGCCCGTCAGGTGATTATCCAGGGCATGCGAGAGGCCGAACGGGGCATGATCTATGATGAGTTCTCCTCCAAGGAGCACGAAATCCTCACCGGCGTCATCACCCGCATTGATCCCCGCTCCGGCTCCGCCAGTCTGCGCATCGGCTCGGGCAGCGAGGCCACGGAGGCCTTCCTCTCCGTCGGAGAGCAGGTTAAGGGGGAGGAATATGTGGAGGGCATGCGCCTGCGGGTGTATGTGGTGGAAGTGCGCCGCTCCACCAAGGGGCCTCAGGTGCTCATCTCCCGTACCCACCCCGGCCTGGTGAAGCGGCTCTTCGAGCTGGAGGTGCCTGAAATTTACGACGGCACCGTGGAGGTCAAGTCCATTGCCCGTGAGGCGGGCAGCCGCACCAAGCTGGCCGTCTGGTCTGCCGACCCCGATGTAGACCCCATTGGCGCCTGTGTCGGTCCCCGTGGCCAGCGGGTCAACAACATCGTGGAAGAGCTGAAAGGTGAGAAGGTGGATATTGTCAAGTGGTCGGAGGATCCGGCTCAATATATCGCTGCCGCCCTCTCTCCTGCCGATGTGGTCAGTGTGGAGATCCACGAAGAGGGCAAGACCTGCCGTGTGGTGGTGCCTGACGATCAGCTCTCCCTGGCCATTGGCAAAGAGGGTCAGAACGCCCGTCTGGCCGCCAAGCTGACCGGCTGGAAGATTGACATCAAGCCGGCCTCTGCCCCTGTGGACGATGAGGCGGAGGATGACGATGTCATTTTGGAGGACGAGGAACTGGCCGGGGAGGAAGTCCAGACCGAGAGTGCGTCTGCCGGGACTGAAACGGAGGAATAAACCTTCATAGAACCCGCCGCAGGCCAAACAGGATCAAATCAGGGATAGGAGGCGAAGAAGATGCCCAAGAAAATACCCCTGCGCCAGTGTCTTGGCTGCCGGGAGATGAAGCCCAAAAAGGAACTGATCCGGGTGGTCAAAAGCCCGGAAGGGGAGGTTTCCCTGGATTTTAAGGGGAAAAAGCCGGGACGGGGGGCCTATGTATGTCCCAACCCCGACTGCCTGAAGCGGGCCAGAAAGGCCAGGGCTTTGGAGCGGGCGTTCTCCGCCCCCATGCCTGATGAGGTCTACGAGGCGCTGGAGGCCCAGATGCGGGAGGGCGATCAGGATGGATAGCGTACTGCACCTGCTGGGGATTGCCCGGAAGGCGGGACGTGTGGAGGTGGGAGAAGAGCCGGTGGGGGCTGCTGCCCGGGCCAGACAGGCCAAGGTCATTCTCACCGCCGCCGATGGGGCGGATAACAGCCTGCGCCGGGCCGCCCACTTTGCCGAAGCCGGTAACATCCCCTGTCTGCCTACCCCCTACAGGAAAGGGGAGCTGGGGGGAGCGGTGGGCCGGTCGGCCTGTACCATGGTGGCCCTCACCGATGTGGGGCTGGCCTCTGCCATTGCACAAAAGCTGGCGGCAGCAGACCCGGAACGGTGGGGAGAGAGCGCCGCTCAGCTTAAGCTCCAGGCGGGCAAGGCCCTCCAGCGTCAGAAGGAGCAGCGGACCCATGAAAAAAAGCTGCAAAGAAAGCAGCAAAAGCCCTGGGCGCCTCCTCCGAAGGCGGAACAACCGGCTCCCAAGGCGCCGCAACAGAAGAAACCCTTTGCCCCCAAGGGCAAACTGACCGTCAAGAAGCAGCAGCCATGAGACAACCATGGCTGAGACAGATTGGAACAACCAGGCTTGTTCCAATAAGAAAGCGCAGCGGATGCGCTACGTTTTCCTATTGGCGCAAGCCGACCAGTTGGAGGTGGCTTATTTGCTGAACAACAAATACCGTGTACACGAGGTGGCCAAGGACTTTGGCAAAAACTCCAAGGAGATTACCGACATCCTGACCAAATACGCAACCGCACCCAAGAACCACATGCAGCCTCTGGAGGACAAGGAGCTGTCCCTGATTTTTGAGTGCCTCACCCAGAACAACCAGGTGGACAGCATTGAGAGCATCTATGCCGACGTCTACCGGGAGCCCAAGGCTGCCCCTGCCAAGCAGACCGAGCAGCCCAAGGCCCAGCAGGGCCAGAAGGGCGGCAAGCAGCCTGCCCGGGAGAGTAATGCCCCTGCCAAGCCCCAGGCTGAGCAGCCCAAGAGCCAGCCTGCCCAGCAGCAGAGCCGTCCCACCACCCGGGTACCTGAGAAAAAGGTGGTGGACACCCGCAAGGGCGGCCAGGTGAACCTGGAGAAGTATGACGAGCGGCGGGAGAACCTGGCTGCCGGCAAGACCAAGCAGATGCAGGCCGGCAAGCAGAAGTTCCAGGGCCGCAACCAGCGCAAGGGCAACTTCCAGGGAGGCAACAAGCGCCGCCAGGAGGAGCAGGAGAAGATGCGCCGGCTCCAGATGGAGATTGCCAAAAAGACTCCCCTCACCGTTAAGATCCCCGATGAAATCGGCGTGGGTGAGCTGGCAAGCCGTATGAAAAAGACGGGCGCCGAGGTGGTCAAGACCCTGATGAAAAACGGTGTCATGGCCTCCCTCAGCGATATCATCGACTTTGACACCGCAGCCATCATTGCCGAGGAACTGGGCTGCAAGGTGGAAAAAGAGGTCATTGTCACCATTGAGGAGCGTCTCATTGACACCGCCGAGGACAAGGAGGAGGACCTGCTCCCCCGTGCTCCTGTGGTAGTGGTGATGGGCCATGTTGACCACGGCAAGACCTCTCTGCTGGACTATATCCGCAATGCCCATGTGGCGGCGGGAGAGGCCGGCGGCATTACCCAGCACATCGGCGCCTATCAGGTGGAGGTGGGCGGCAAGCTTATCACCTTCCTGGACACCCCCGGTCATGAGGCCTTTACCGCCATGCGTGCCCGCGGCGCCATGATTACCGATGTGGCCATTCTGGTGGTGGCCGCCGATGACGGCATCATGCCCCAGACCATTGAGTCCATCAACCACGCCAAGGCTGCCAACATTCCCATTATTGTGGCCATCAACAAGATGGATAAGCCGGAGGCCAACCCCGAGCGCATCAAAGAGCAGCTCACCAAGTATGAGCTGGTGCCTGAGGAGTGGGGCGGCGAGACCATTATCTGCCCCATTTCCGCCAAGACCGGTATGGGTGTGGATAACCTGCTGGAGATGGTCAACCTGACCGCCGAGATGCAGGAGCTGAAGGCCAATCCCAACCGTTCTGCCCATGGCGCCGTCATTGAGGCCCGGCTGGACAAGGGCCGTGGCCCTGTGGCCACCCTGCTGGTGCAGAATGGCACC
>CALWOK010000127.1 GCA_944383125.1 uncultured Flavonifractor sp. | reverse complement strand
AACGGCCACGGTAAGGACACCAAGCGCAAGAGAGGCCTCCGCGCCGGCGCTTATGCGGACAAGACCAACGAGCCCGCCATCAAGCGCATGATCCCCTACAAATAAGATAAACTACTTTACCTTAACATAGGAGGCTTTTTACAATGGCAAGAGTCAAAGGCGCAATGATGACGCGCAAGAGAAGAAATAAGATCCTGAAGCTGGCCAAGGGCTACTGGGGCGCCAAGAGCAAGCACTTCAAGATGGCCAACGAGCAGGTCATGAAGTCCCTGACCTACGCTTACACCGGCCGCCGCCTGAAGAAGCGTGATTTCCGCTCTCTGTGGATTACCCGGATTTCCGCCGCCTGCAAGATGAACGGCATGAACTACTCCACCTTTATGAACGGCCTGAAGAAGGCCGGTGTGGAGATCAACCGCAAGATGCTGGCTGAGCTGGCAGTCAACGACAAGGCTGCCTTCACCGCACTCACCGAGATGGCCAAGGCCAAGCTGGCCTGATTGTCCCTCTGATTGCGCAAAAGGACCTGCTGCACCATTGCAGCAGGTCCTTTTTGTGCTTTTTAAGCTTCAGCAGGTAATTTCTGCTCTCGATGGGACAAATAATAGGCAAATTTGGTGTCTGCGATCTTGATGTGATGAATCATCCAGCTGCACAGGCACTGGTTCAGCTCAGTGGTGAGCTGAACGGTCGCACCCTCCTGTTCCAGCCGGTTGGAGAGATGCTCCACCGTCCGGATGAAGGTTTCGTGGCAATGCCGGTGGGCAGGGTAGTCCGGATAGTCCGACTGGCGCTGCAAATGCTCCTCATGCTGGAAGTGGGTTTTGATGTATTCCTGCAAAAAGCATATGGTGGCATGGAGGGTATCCCAATCCGGCTGGGCTGCACAGCTCTGGAGCAGATTGCTGCACAGCTGCAGCAGCATTTTATGCTCTGAGTCAATCATCTGGTTGCCGGTTTCCAACTCCTCCATCCACTCAAAGGAGGGGGCCAGGCCGGTGTTGGCCCGCCGGGCTGCCTTTTTGACCTTTTTGAGGAGATACATTTTTTCGTCTGCCAGCTTCATAATCTCCCTGGCAGGCGTGGTATCCCCAGGCTGGATCTGTACCACGCCATAGCTTACGGACATGGGGAACTGCTGGGACAGCGCTGCCAGGGCCTGATCCACCCGTTCCAGCTTGGAAAGCACCGTTTGCTCGTCGCAGTCGGGCAGGAGCAGAGCAAACTCGTCCCCGCCGATGCGGCAGGCAATGTCTGTGGTGCGGATCACCTGAAGCATCTGCTGTGTGACGGTTTTCAGGTAGTGATCGCCGGCCTCATGTCCAAACTCGTCGTTGGCATACTTCAGGCCGTCCAGATCAATCATACAGAAGGAAAAGGGGGTGTGATGCTCCAACAGCCGCCGGAGCTGGTCCATCAGATAGCGCCGATTGTACAAGCCGGTCAGCTCATCCAGATAGGCAAGTCCCTCCATCTGCTCCTGTCTGGCTCGCTCCGAAGTGACATCGGCAATGAGGTGGGCGTAGGCCAGATTCCCGTTCCACTGGATGGAGTAGGAACAGATGCGGAATACTTTCTGGTTGATGGGATCGTGATACTCCTGAGAACAGCCGTCGGTACATTCCTTTTTACAGGTGCGCATGGAGTTCAGCAGCTCCAGTGCAGCGCTGCTGGCATCCTGGGGTGACTGCGGATTATAGAAGGACTGGCGGGCCGATTTATTGGTGTAAATCACCTCGCCGGTTTCTTTGGAGGTCACAAGAATCCACTCTCGCAGGCTGTCCATCACCGACTTCATCAGGTTGACCGTTTCAGACAGCATGGTAGACTGGATTTTCAGCTGGGATTCCCGCTCGGCCAGCTGCTCAATCATCCGGTTGAAGGAGGCGGAGAAATCCCCCAGGAAATTGACGCACTGGGTATAATCCCCGTTGGCCACCTGATTGGCCTGCCAGGTCAGGTGCTTGAGGGCCGAGTGGATTTCTTTCAGGTTGCCGGCCAGAAAGTTATGCCGGCTGGGCGGGGTGACGTCCAGATCGCCCCGCTGCAGGTGGGACAGGAAGGAGTTGGACTCCAGAAGGCATAGGGAAAGCTCCCTTCCGGTTTATTCTTCGCTGAGCAGCCGATACAGCGCAGAAAGCTCCATAGGCCGGTAGTAATAATATCCTTGGATCATATCGCAGCCGGTGGCCAGAATCATTTCGTTCTGGTTGGCCAGCTCCACACCCTCCACGCACACCCGCTTGCCAAACTGGTGGCAGGCCAGGACGATACACCGCACAAAATCCAGCTTTTGCTCCGACTCTGTGGCCTCCAGGACCAGGGAACGGTCCAGCTTGACAATGTTGGAGGGGTATTGCAGCAGCATACGCAAAGAGGAGTAGCCGCTGCCGAAATCGTCCAGTGCCATACGGATACCCAGCTGATGACAGCCGTCGGAAAAGCTGGCCAGCAGCTCCGGCTGCTCATCCAGGCAGCTTTCGGTCAGTTCTGCCACCAGAGAAGAGCCGTCCAGCCGGTATTTTTCCAGGACCTGCTTCATATAGCCCAGCAGCTCCAGATCGTTCAGCTGATGCAGGCTGACATTGAAGGTCAGGTAAAAGCTGGGGTCATAGGCGTGGAGCCTGGCGCAGGTACACACGGCCTGCTCAAATACCCAGCGGCCTGCCAGGAGAATGAGATTTTCCTTTTCCATGATGGGGATAAAGATACCGGGCGAAATATCCTGCCCCTCTAAGCTCCAGCGCAGCAGCACCTCGCCGCCGATGGGCTTGCCCGTCTGGGTGGAGACCACCGGCTGTACCACCACACGGAAATGTTCCATGCCGTTGTGGACATCCTGGTGGAGCGCCATGGTCATGTCAGAAACATGCCTGATTTGCTGGAGGGTCTGGGAGGAGCAATCCAGGTAGGTATGGCTGGTATCCTGCCGGGCCGCCCGGATCAGGGAGAGCAGGTTCTGAATGAGATCTTCCGGCTTGAAATCGGGCCTGGGGCATTCAATTACCCCCACCGAACAGACGTTCTGCACCCACAGCCCCCGCTCCTCATAGCAGCCCTTTACAATGGCCCTGATCTGCTCCACCAGGGTTTTGACGTCCTCCTCACAGGAGACGCACACCGGGTTGACCACGGCCATACACCGCATTCCCTCCAGACGGAAAAAGGCCATGGTACCGGACAGCTGCTGGACAAGATGGCTGGCAATGCGCTCCAGCAGGCGGTCTCCGTAGGCCCGCCCCTTGGTGTTGTTGATTTCGGTAAAGCCGTTGATGCTGAAGCCGATGATATAGGTTTTTTCCGGCGAGCGCTGCACATCTTCCAGCAATTCAAATGAGGCATATTCCCGGGGGAAATTGGTGATGGGGTCCACCACGAAGGTTTTGTCCTGGTGGGTAATGCGGCCGGAAAAGAATACCGGCTTGGTCTGGTCCTCATTCCACCGGAGGATGCCGTAACAGCTGATCCATTGCTCGTTGCCCGCCGCATCCCGTACCTGGTAGCGCAGATTATGGATGGTGCGCTTTTCCCGGAGCATTCTGGAGATATCCTGCCAGAACAGATCCCGGTATTCCGGCGTGCTGATGCGCTGTGTCCAGGCCTGAAGCAGCCCGTGGACCAGATTGTGCTGGAAGCCGTAGTGATCCCGCATATTGTCTGAGATATAGTAGAGATCCTTCTGGAAGTCGCCCATATAAAAATAGCTGGAGTCATTTTTCTGGGTGATGGACTGGAACAGGCCTTCCACATCACAGTAAGCCGTCTGCAAAAAGGTCTGGAGCGGGCTTTCGCTCTGGGCAATGGCGTCCGGATGGATCAGAAGTTCCTGGGGGATCATGGGCTTTCTGCGGTTCAGGTGGGGATGGTATTTGTAGTAAGCCCGCTTGTCCTCATACATGGCATGGTCGGCCAGTGTCACCAAATGATCCAGATCCACCGGCTGCTGATCGGACCAGGCATACCCCACCGCCAAATGGTGAGGACCTTTGCGGATATTCAGCTTCAGATGATTGACCAGCTGATTGAACGCCTCCTGGGTGCAATTGGGTACCAGGGCAACAAATTCATCTCCGCCAATCCGGTAGATCAGCTCTCCCTTGACGGCATCATGGATCAGCCGGTAGCAGTGGAGAATCATCTGGTCGCCCGCCTCATGGCCGGAGGCGTCATTGACCAGCTTCAGGCCGGTGATGTCACAATAGAGCACACCCATGGTTTTGGCCGTGATATGGCCATAGCGGTCTACCAGCGCATGGCGGTTCAAGGCTCCAGTCAGCTGATCCCGGTAGCTCAGCACCCACAGCCGCTGTATCAGATCACGCCGTTTCAGCAGGGCAGAGACAAAATAGCCAATCACATTGAGCAGGGGTTTAATTAGTTCCAGCATCTGGATGTTCGGATTGTCCACCCCCAGAAACCCAATGGTCCGCCCTGCGGCCTTGATGGGGCCTACCGCCAGGGAGACAATGCCCTGGGGCTTGAGGACGGCATAGGTTTCCGGATGTTCGGTACGGATGGACTCCAGATCGGCGATGACGGTAATCTGATCCTGTTCAAAACAGGACAGCCACCAATCCACACCGGACAGAGGAACATTCTGCAAAACCTCTTTCTGGGGGGTGGCATCCTCTGCACACCATTCGTAGGTGTTGTTGGTACATTTGGACCGGTGGTCAATTTCAAAAATATAGGCCCGGTCACAGGAAAAGACCGATCCGATGTAGGCCAGGATGGACTGAATGGAATCTTCCGGGTTGACGTGGCGGAAGGTTTGCTGGAGGCATTCATTGATGATGGACTCGCTGCGGGCGTAAAAATAGGGAGAGTTGCACATCACTTCAGAGTCAATATCGATGGCAACCTCCATGCGGTAATCTTTTCCGTTGGCATGGATGATGCTGTCCTTGATCAGAAACCGCTTGTTCATGACGGGATTTTTATGAACCCAGGAGAGGAAGCTGCCCGGCTTCAGCTTGGAATTGGTGCAAAAGGTACAGGGAGTGTCCGAACCCTGGAGCAGCTTGTAACAGGTTTGCTGTTGGTAAGCCTGGTGGTCGGGAAGCCCCAGGGCGTCCCGCAGATGCTTGTTCATGTAGATCAAATGGTAGGTATCCAGATCAGATACATACACCATCTCATCCAGGTGTTCAAAAAATTCCCAAATTTCTCTCATGTCGTATGCTCCCAGCACAGCACATCCAAGGACTATACGTGCTGTTTCAAAATAAATTGGTGGCCTAAAAAACATTCGTGATCGTCATAATCATGTTATGTTATCGAATATCCAAATTATACTTGATGTAGGAAATATGGTCAAGCTGAATCTTTCCACTGCTCACAGCATATCCGGTCGCTGCGGCGTTCTGGTGCGCTGGCCCAGCAGATCGGTCAGGACCAGAACGGTACAGCAGGTCAGCAAGACGGCTGCAATCAAAATGGCGCAGTTGCGGAAAAAGGCCTGCGGCATAATCAGAATAATCTGGTCGGTGGTTTCGTCAAAGATCCAGTTGTCTTTGCCGGGAAAAAAGAGGGCGTGGAACACCACAAAGGCCCGCTGGAAGTCCAGCGCCGCCAGAGCTGCGATCACCAGAACCAGACCGCCGGCAGAGATACCCGCCCAGAAGCCTGGGCTGCGGTGGAGAAAACGATGGAAGGCAAGCTTTCCCCTGAGATGCAGTATGGCCAGGAGGGCCGTCACCAGGAGCGAGAGTCCCAGCACCGCAAAATCCAGCAGAAACAGTTCCCGTACGTCGGCAAAGTGGCTGCGGCCCGATTCGGACCAGACCAGCTGGCCGGTGCCGAAGGGGGCGCCAAAGACGCAGAAGTCCAGCACCTGGTCATAGGCCTGACGGATGGTTTCTTCCGACCAGCCGGTGTGCTCCGGCAGCTCCAGAGCATGGATCTGGAGGTAGTAGAAGGGGCGGAAGAGGATGGGAACGGCGATGGAAAGACTCAACACCAGAGCGGCTATGGCAGCAATCAGCACCACAGAAGCAGGCTTGGAGGGACGCACACAATCACTTCCTTTGTACAGACAGACAGATCAGCACCTGGGAGGGCAGATAAAACAGCCACATCCCCACCCGGGTAAAGGCAGTCCACAGGGCGGGGACTTGGGGAAACCAGGTGGTCAGATTTTGCAGACCCACGCACAGGTCGCAGCCCAGGAAACAGAACAAGCCCAGAGAAAACAGCCGGAATGGAGGACCACAGCTCAGGCTGTCCAGGGCATTGCACAACAGCTGGGAGAAATAGAACAGGGAGAGAGCCGTCAGCGGCTCCCACACCCCTACAATGCAGGGGATGATCATGGCAGCTCCCGCAACACCTCCCCGTACTGCCAGCCGGAGCACCAGACAGGCCCTGTTCTGCCTGAGAATACGCAGCAGATAAAGCAGCTGTACCACGCAAAAGCAGGCCACGCCCCAGAGATACCAGCGGTTCAGCACCAGCAGAAAGAGATCGGCCAGCAGGGTAAAGCCCAGAGCCACGCTCATGAGAGGCCCTTCCGGTCCACGGGCAGTGGGGAGCAGGTAGAGAACACACAGCACGATGGCGCCATACTTGAAGGGTATATCCCATCCCAGCTGGGGGGCAAAGAGATCCAGCCACAGGAAAGACAGGTAGAGGATGCCCTCCGCCGCCAAAAACCACAGCCTGTGCCGCCGGTGTACCCGGCTCACGTTTTGAACCGCTCCAGCAGCTTCTGCTCCCAGCGGTCGCCATATTTCATACACACCAGAAACAGGATGATCCCCACCACGCCAATGAGCACCATCACCGGAACGGGAATGGAGACCACCGAGCCGCCCACCATGCAGGACACCAGCAGACCCCAGGGGCGGGTCAGCAGGGTAATCATCAGGAAGCGGCCCATGGGAATGTCGGTCAGTCCCGCCAGGATGCACAGCAGATCATCGGGGAAAAAGGGGAAGAGAAAGGCCAGGAAGAGAAAGACATCCCGCTTCCGGCGGATCAGATCCATATATTTGGCAGACACCTTTTCCCCCACAAAACGGTCCACAAAGGGCTGTCCCAACGCCCGGGCCAGCCAGAATACCAGCACCGAACCCAGGGTAACGGCCCCCCAGGTCAGCAGGAAGGCGGGCCAGGCTCCAAAGAGCAGGGCGCCTGCCAGTGCAGTGATATTGCTGGGAATGGGAGCGACAATAACAGAAAGGAGTTGGATGATAAAATAAAACAAATGGGAATATGGTGAAAACCGGTCGATGTAGGCCCTCATATTCTCCAGAGAGCCTAAAGAGGCAAAAAAACCGGTCTGCCACAGCAGCAGAGCGCCGCCGCACAGCAAAACAAGAGTGAAGAGCAAGACCGGGAGCCACTTTGGTTGTTTCTTCAACATGTGTCGCCTCGTCTTTCTATTGTACTGCTCTATAGGCTACCATATTACGGGGCATTGTGCCACTATTATTTTCCCAAAACCTGCACAAACAAAAAAGCCACACCGCCAGGTGTGGTTTTTTCAGGGCCGCAAGGCCCTGCGGCGGTGGTCGGGACCTGCTTACCGCTCGCTGGAGATGACCCGCTTATCCTGACCAAAAATCAGCTCATCCACATCCACTGTATGCATACGATCCACCTCCTTTCCTGAAGACGCACCCAGTATACGGCGGTGGGGGGGTAATTACAAGATGGTTTCTGTAAAGTTCACTTAAAGTTTTTGTTACGGCCAGTTTATTTTCGTGCATGCCATGAAGCCTGCCAAAGATCGGCGGGAACGTGCGGATAAACTTTGTATGCTGTGCGCATAAAAAAACACTTACGAGGGGGAAAAATGCTGTTAGAATAAAAACAGCCAAGGGCTGTCGCAGTGAAGAAAAGTAGCGAGACGAAAAGTTTTGCTGCTTTTCTTTCTTTTTCCGGCAGCCGGACAGAATAGAAAGGAGCGTTGCCCGCATGCCCAAGACCAAGCTTCAGAACTTTATGTTCACCATCATCATGGCAATCATCATGGTTTATGGAATGATTGTCTACAATGTGGCCCTCAACACCGGAGGGGTCACCAACGACACCTTCCTGATGGCCCTCCATGAGATGCCCATTATGGTACCCATTGCGGTGATTCTGGAATTCTTCCTGGTGGAGAAGCTGGCTACCCGGCTGGCCTTCACCGTGGTCCGTCCCACCGACCGGCCCCAGGTGATTACCTACGCCATTTCCACCATGATCGTGTGCATTATGTGTCCCACCATGAGCCTGATTGCCACTCTGCTGTTCAAGCAGCCCAGCTTTGGTGCCTGGATTCACACGTTCGGCTGCAATATGCCCATGGCGCTCATCTGGCAGCTGCTGTTCTGCGGCCCGCTGGCCCGGCTGATCTTCCGCACCCTGTTCCGCAAGCAGCTGGCCTCTGCCCCTGCAGCCCACTGAAACTGAGGTGATCCAATGGATTTGACCGAGGAATTGATGTCCCAGCTCAATGTGGACACCGCTTTTACCATTCCCATTGGGGGCGGCATTCCCGTATCGGAATCTGTGGTCATTACCTGGGGCATCATGGCTGTGCTGGTGGCGGCCTCTCTGCTGCTCACCCGCAACCTGAAGCTGCACCAGATCAGCCGCCGCCAGGCCCTGCTGGAGTATGGCATTACCTTTCTGGAGCGGTTTTTTACCGGCCTGATGGGGGACGAGGGCAAGCGCTATGTACCCTATCTGATTACCGTGACGCTGTACATCGGCTGCTCCAATCTCATTGGCATTTTCGGCATCAAGCCCCCCACCAAGGATCTGAATGTCACCGCCGGCCTGGCGATTATGAGTATGATTCTCATTGAATATGCAGGCATCCGGGCCAAGGGGGGCAAAGGGTTTCTCAAAAGCCTGGCCCAGCCCCTGCCCATTATGCTTCCCATGAACCTGCTGGAGATTTTCATCCGGCCCCTCAGCCTGTGCATGCGGCTGTTCGGCAATGTGCTGGGCGCCTTTGTCATTATGGA
>CALWOK010000126.1 GCA_944383125.1 uncultured Flavonifractor sp. | reverse complement strand
CCTTCAGCTGGTAGCCGTTCATGAGGAAGGCGGTCACATTGGCTCTGGTCCGTCTGGCCCGGAGCAGGAACAAATCTTGCAGGTTGGGTGTCTTTTGCATATGGATGCACTCCTTTTTCTCTGAGATGCATCCAATATATACCAACTCAAAGGTGGATTCCGTCGAATTGGGGCGAAGGGGCCACATTTCCCGGCCTGACCGTGCAGCCGGGATGGGTCACGCCCTTCCGAACTGTTTTTCGATCTGCTGCCGGGTCAGCTCAATGGCCACCGGCCTGCCGTGGGGACAATAGCGGACGGTACCGTCCATCACCGCCTGGGCCACCTTTTTCAGCTCGGCCTCCCCGTTTTTCTGCCCCCCTTTGATGGCCGCTTTACAGGCCATGGTGTGGAGCAGGGCATCCCGGGCGCTGTCCGGGTCAGCTGTGCCGCAGGTGAGCAGCTTGCCTGCCAGCTCAGACAGCACCTGGGGAATGTCCCCCTCGTCCACATCGGAGGGCGCTCCCCGGACCAGCAGCGCCCCGCCGCCGAAGTCCTCCGCCTCAAAGCCAAAGCGCTCCAGCAGGGGCAGCTGGGCCAGCAGAGCGGCCCCCTCCTCTGCCGGAGGGGTCACCACCACCGGCGTGAGCAGGGTCTGCACCATGGGCCGGTAGCCCGCCGCCTTCAGCCGATCAAAGTGCATCCGCTCATGGGCGGCATGTTTGTCAATGAGCAGCACCTTGTCCCCCTGCTCCACAATGATGTAGGTATGGAGCACCTCCCCCGCCATCCGCCAGGGTTGTTCCTCCGGCCCAGGGATGGGAGCGGGGCGGATGGGAACATCGGCTGCCGCCGATGGGGTGGGAGGGAGTTGCTTGACAGGGGCAGCAGCCTGTACTTTGTCAGGCTTTGCGCCGCCGGGGGCCTCCGCCTTTCCGGAGGGGGCGGGCGCTTGCCTGGCAGGGACGGCGGTCTGCACCGGGGCGGGTCTGGGGGCGGCAGGGACGGGTTTCTGTACAGGCGGGGCGGGCGGATTTTGTTTTTTAGGGGCCGTGAAATCGTGAAGGGGCAGCTCCGTCCCCGACGGTTCTGCCTTGCTCAGGGGAAGAATGGTCTGGTGAGGGGTAACCCTGTCCTGGGCCGCAGCCTGGCCAGGGCGGTGGGCCGGCTGGACCGGCAGGGCGGAGGGCCGGGAGCGGTCCCCCTCCAGGGTGGATTTTACGGCGTAATACACCGTATCAAAGACCTTTTTCTCGCTGCCGAATTTGACCTCCTGCTTGGTGGGGTGGACGTTCACATCCACAGCGTTGAGCTTGGTGGTGAGATGGAGGACGCAGCCGGGGAACTTGCCCACCATTTTCTGGTTGGCATAGGCCTCCTCCAGGGCGGCCATCATGGTGCGGCTTTTGACATAGCGCCCATTCACAAAAAAGTGCTGGTACCCCCGGCTGCCCCGGCAGCAGGTGGGCAGGGACACAAAACCGGACACCCCCATTTCCTCGCCGGAGCCCTGCACCGGCACAAAGCCCAGGGCCAGATCCCGGCCCAGCACCGCATACAGAGTGGATTTCAGCTGTCCGTCTCCAGGGGTGAGCAGCTCCTGCCTGCCGTCCCGGAGAAATTTCACGCTGACCTCCGGGTGGGACAGGGCCACCCGCTGCACCATAGCAAAGCAGGCGGCCCCCTCATAGGCGTCTTTTTTCATAAATTTCAGCCGGGCTGGGGTGTTGAAAAACAAATCCTTCACCACCATGGTGGTGCCAAGGGGACAGCCCGCCTCCTCCTGCTCCACCACCACGCCCCCCTCCAGAGAGAGGGCGGCGCCCAGCTCCTCCCCGGCTGTGCGGGTGAGCAGTTCCACCCGGGATACGGCAGAGATGGCTGCCAGGGCCTCCCCCCGGAATCCCAGGGTGCCAATGGCCTCCAGATCATACTCGGTGCGCAGCTTGCTGGTGGCATGGCGGAGAAAGGCTGTCTGGGCTTCCCCGGCGGCAATGCCGCAGCCGTTGTCGGTTACCCGGATGAAGGTCATCCCCCCATGCTGGATTTCCACCGTCAGCTTGTCCGCTCCGGCATCAATGGCGTTTTCCATCAGCTCTTTTACCACGCTGGCAGGCCGCTCCACCACCTCACCGGCAGCAATCAAATCGGCAATATGGGGGTCTAGTTGTTGGATGTGGGCCATTGAAATACCTGCTTTCTGCACATGTTACCAGCCCTGCAGCGACAGGGAGAGCTGAAGTCCGT
Organism: uncultured Flavonifractor sp.; assembly: GCA_944383125.1. Taxonomy (GTDB): domain Bacteria; phylum Bacillota; class Clostridia; order Oscillospirales; family Oscillospiraceae; genus Flavonifractor. The sequence continues at coordinate 1,537 of CALWOK010000126.1, read as the reverse complement.
TCAGGAGCATATGGAGGAAAATGGGAGTCCAGATGGAGCCGCCCCGGTCATAGCTCCAGGTGAGGGCCAGAGACATGGGCAAATACTGCACCATCAGCAGCAGATAGCGGAAATCCGCCCCGCCATAGGCAAAGACAAATTGCCATACACAATAGAGGGCATAGGCCAGGGTGGACAGTCCATAGGCCAGCGCCTTACTGTAGGTACCCACGCTGCCAAAGAGCACCCCCCGGAACAGGGGTTCCTCCACCAGGGGCATCAGCACCACCAGAATGAGCAGGGTGGCGGCAGGCTCCAGCAAATACTGCTGGGGATAGCTGTATGCATTGGGGTTCTGCACCGGCAGGGGAATGTGGTCGGTCAGCCACCCCAGCACCACCGCCCCAGCCAGGCCGGTGACAAAGGCAAACAGATTTTCCGGCAGCCAGTCCAGCAGCCGCCGGAAGTCCTCCTTCAGAAAGGACCACAGCACCCCGAAAATCCCGATGCCAATCAGAAGATAATACACCGCATTGGCGTAGGCCACTGGGAATTCCCCAATATAGTTGCTCTGCACCCACCCCATCAGCCAGGGAAAGAGGAACACATACAGCGCAAAATAGATCCATCCCCGCCATTGCTGGGCATGGGTGAGCCGGGACCGCCAGGGGCGGCGCTGACCGTTGCGCATATGGATTCCTCCTTTTGGTGTCGTATGGTTCCGCTGTCACACCATCTGTTTCAGCTCAAAAAGCAAATTCATGGCCTCAAGAGGGGTAAGGGTGTTCAGATCCGCCAGCCGCAGCCGCTGGACCACCTGTCCGCCCCCCATGTCCAGCAGGGACACCTGGTCTGTCTCCCGGACAGGCTGGGGGGCGGGCGGCTGGATGCCGCCGCTTTCCAGCTCCCGCAAAATCTCTCTGGCCCGGACAATGACCCGGTCAGGCACCCCCGCCAGCTTGGCAACCTCTATGCCGTAGCTCTGGTCGGCCCCTCCCCGGACAATTTTCCGCAGAAAGAGGATATCATCCTTTTTCTTTTTGGCGGCAATGTTGTAGTTTTCCACCCCGGGGCTCACCCCTTCCAGGGCGGTAATCTCGTGGTAGTGGGTGGCAAAGAGGGTCTTGGCCCCCAGCTTCTTTTTGTCGGCGCAGTACTCCAGCACCGCCCGGGCAATGGACATGCCGTCATAGGTGGAGGTACCCCGCCCAATTTCGTCCAGGATGAGCAGGCTTTTGGCGGTGGCGCTCTTCAGCAGCTCGGCCACCTCAGTCATCTCCACCATAAAGGTGGACTGTCCGGCGCTCAGGTCATCGCTGGCCCCGATGCGGGTGAATACCCGGTCCACCATGCCGATGCGGGCGGATTTTGCCGGTACAAAGGAGCCCATCTGGGCCATCAGTACAATGAGAGCCACCTGGCGCATATAGGTAGATTTACCCGCCATGTTGGGGCCGGTAATGATGGCCACCGTATGGTCATGGCCGTCCATGCGGGTATCGTTGGGGACGAAGAGAGCGTGGCGGAGCATCTGCTCCACCACCGGGTGGCGGCCCTC
>CALWOK010000125.1 GCA_944383125.1 uncultured Flavonifractor sp. | reverse complement strand
TGGTGATTTTTGCCTCCTGCGGGGCGCTGCTCTTCCAGAACATCGGGCAGAAGTACACTGCCCCCGCTACTGCCGCGGTGCTCCTGTCTCTGGAGGCCCCCTTTGGCGTGGTGTTCTCCATCCTGTTTGCCAATGAGCGGCCCACCGATTTGATGTACCTGGGCTTTGCCCTGATTTTCGTGGCAGTGGTCTGCTCTGAAACCAAATTTTCTTTCCTGCGGAAACAGAAATAAAGCGGGGTGAGTCCTTGCGCAAGCTGGCTTGGTTTGCCGCATCCTTCAGCGGAGCGGTATTTGCGGCAGTTTATCTGCTGCCGGTATGGCTTTTGGTACCGGCAGGGGCCTGCTGCGCACTTGCGGGGCTGACCGGCCTGCTCCTGCGGGGGAAGAAGCGGTATCGGGTGCTGCTGCTGAGCTTTGGGTTGGGGGCGGGGCTGTGCTGGACCGGGGTGTACAGTATATTGGTCCGGGCGCCTGCGCTGCGGCTGGACGGAACGGAACAGACCGTGACGGCTACCATCATGGACTGGCCCCAGCGGGGCGATTACAGCACCTCTGTCCTGGGAGAGGTTTACCCCGAAGAGGGAGGAGCCATTGCAACCCTGCTCTATCTGAACGGGGAGGAGGCGCTGGAACTGCGTCCCGGCCATCAGATACAGGTGACGGCCTCCTTTCGTATGGCAGATACCATGGCAGGGGAACCTACCAGCTACTACTTTGCCAAAGGGGTATTGCTCATTGCCGGCGGAACAGAGTGGCACATCACAGGAGCCAAGGAAAGTCCCCGGTTCTGGCCTGCCTGGTTTGGCAAGGCGCTGAAGGACAGCGTGGAACAGGCCTTCCCTGACCGCACAGCACCTTTGATGACGGCGCTGCTAACCGGCGATAAAAGCCAACTGCCGGAGAAGGAGTATACTGCCCTGAGGCGGTCGGGCCTGGCCCATGTCATTGCGGTATCAGGCCTTCATGTCTCCTTTCTGGCAGGATTTGTTACCGCCTTGCTGGGCCGCCGGAGAAGATGGTCGGCGGTTGTGGGTATTGGACTGCTGTTTTTCTTTGCGGCCGCAGCAGGCAGTACTCCATCTGTGCTGCGGGCAGCCTTTATGCAGGCTCTGCTGCTGATTGCGCCCCTGGCAGACCGGGAGCATGATCCCCCTACCTCTCTTGGTGCAGTGCTTATGCTGCTGCTGGCATACAATCCCTATGCGGCTGCCAGTGTTTCGCTTCAGCTGTCTTTTGCCGCAGTAGCGGGGATCTTTCTCTTTACCGGTCCCCTCTGCCGGCGGTGGGAGGAGTGGCTGCCTGCCAGACCAAAAGGATTTTGGCAAAAGGCACGGTGCGGGATTGCCCGATTTTTCTTTGCCAGTGTGGCCACCACGCTGGGGGCCATTGTGTTTACCACGCCCTTGATGGCATGGTATTTTGGTACGATTTCTCTGGTTTCCCCTCTTACCAATCTGTTGGCATTGTGGGCGGTGTCCTATGCTTTTCTGGGGGGATTGGTGACGGCGCTGGTTGGCCTGCTGCTGCCCTCTGTGGCTGCTGTTCTGGCGTGGGTTGCCTCTCTGCCGGTGTGGTATCTGCAATGGCTGGTCCAGCTGCTGGCCGAGCTTCCCTTTGCCTCGGTATCCACTCAATCGGTCTATGTTGGACTGTGGATGCTGCTGACCTATATCCTGCTCTTTCTCTGGCTGCTGTGGCGGGGACAGCGCAGCCGCCCCATACTGCCGGTCTGTCTCAGCCTGGCGTTTCTTTCCGCAGCCCTGATGCTTCAATCTGCCGTCCTTACCGGCGGCAGGCTGACGGTATCCGTGCTGGATGTGGGGCAGGGATTGAGTGTGGCACTCTATTCCAAGGGAAAAACTGCCCTGGTGGACTGTGGAGGTTATGATGCCGGCAATGTGGCAGCAGATCATTTTCAGGCAATGGGACTTAGTTCCATTGACATAGTCATTCTTACCCACTATCATGACGACCATGCCGCTGGAATTCCCCAGCTTTTGGAGCGGATGAGCGTGGGGCTGCTGGTGCTTCCCGATGTGGAGCCGGACAGTACTCTGCGGGCCAACATTGAAACCGCTGCCCTGGCCCATGGAATCAAGATGCTGCTGGTATCCGATGGAGCTGCTGTGGAACTGGGAGAGGCCGTTTTGACCATCTACCCGCCTTTGGGAGCCGGAGGGGGCAATGAGGAAGGACTGTCTGTTCTGGGGACGGCAGGAACCTTTGACCTGCTGATTACAGGGGATATGAATGATACTGTGGAGCGCCGCCTGGTCAAGTATGGCGGTCTGCCCCAGGTGGAGCTGCTCCTGGCAGGCCACCATGGCTCTAAATACGCAACCTGTCAAGAATTGCTCCAGGCTATACAGCCGCAGATGGCAGCCATTTCTTTGGGGTATAATACCTATGGACACCCTGCGCCTGAAACGCTGGAACGTTTGACCCAGGCGGGCTGTGCCATTTATCGTACCGACCAGTGCGGTACCATTACCATTACGGCGGAGTGAGGAGTGGTAAACCATGCCGCCAAAAGGAAAAAGTGATACCGCAGCCTACCAGAAGCTGAAAGCGGATGTGAAGGCGGGTATCATTGGAAACCTTTATGTGTTTCATGGAGAGGAGGCCTACCTCCGGGACCATTATCTGGGACAGATCAAGAAAAAACTGCTCCCTCCCGGCATGGAAACCTTCAACTACCATGAGTTGAACAGCAAAGATTTTGATGTAAAAACCCTGTCCCAGACCATAGACTGCTTGCCCATGATGAGTGAACGCACGATGATTGTGGTCAAAGACTATGATCTGTTCAAAGGAGAACGGGAGGAATTGACGGTACTGCTGAAGGAATTGCCCGACTATGTATGCCTGATCTTTGTATATGATTTGATTGCATATAAAGGGGATGCCCGCACCAAATTGGCAGGTGTTTTGAAGGAAAAAGGAAGTGTAGTGCCGTTCAACCGGCAGGAGCAGGGAGATTTGGTAGACTGGATTGCCAGGCGCTTCCGGGCATTGGATCACGATATAGGAACGGAGGATGCCAGATACCTCATTTTCCTGTGCGGGGATTTGATGCATACACTGATCTCGGAGATTGGAAAAATTGGCGCCTATGCGTCCCATCGCCGCATTACCCGGCAGGACATTGATGCGGTAGCCACTCCTCAGCTGGATGCAGTGGTGTTCCAGATGACGGATGCCATTGCAGGGGGGAAATTTGATGAGGCGGCTGCGGTATTGGGGGATCTGTACCATATGCAGGAGGCGCCCATCAAACTGTTGGCAGTGCTGGGAAAGCAGCTGCGGCAGCTCTATACCGCCCGGCTGGCCGTGGAGCAGAAAAAGGGAAGCCGGTATCTGATGGAACTGTGGGGAATGCGCTCTGCCTATCCAGCCGAGCGGCTGATGCAGTCCGCCCGCCGCTTTTCTCTGAGCTGGTGCCGGGAAGCGGTGATCCGATGCGGACAGATTGATCTGGCGATGAAGTCCACCGGTGTGGATGGAGCGGAGCAGTTGACTGGTTTTTTGATGGAACTGGCCGTGAAGAAAGGAGTTTGAATCCATGAAAAAGCGTACAATATTGGGAATGGCTGCCGCGGCAGCGGGAACGGCAGGATGGGTTCTGGCGGCAAACCGGAGAAAATCTCAGGTAGAAGTGGTGCGCCGGGAAGCGTGGCGGCTGCTGAAGGTGCGCCGGGATGAGTTGGAGGCCCTGCGTGCTGCGGCAGAGGTGGGAGAGCTGGCAGCCGATGCCCTTGGCCCCGTACCTCTGGATGGCGCCCGTCTAGATGGCATTCGCCTGGAGGATGGCGTACTGACAATAACGTTGTCCAGCCGTGATGCCATTGCCTGGCTGTCCAATCGTCCCTTGGAGGAGCTGGATGTGCCTAACCAGCCCTGGCGAGGGAAGGCCAGACCAGGAGTGCTGTATACCGAAAGCCTTGGGGACGGCTGGTACAGCGGCTGTGCCTGCCGCAGGTGGGGCTGATATGCTGCGGATCAAAGAGGCGATTATTGTAGAGGGACGGTACGATAAAAATGTGCTGTCTCAGCTGGTAGACACTGTGATTCTGGAGACTTCCGGCTTTGGGATCTTTCATCATAAAGAAAAGCTGGCGCTGTTCCGCCGTCTGGCGGAGCAGCGCGGGCTTATTATCCTGACAGACCCGGATGGGGCTGGATTTGTCATCCGCAATTTCCTGAAAGGCAGCATTCCGCCCCATCAGCTCAAGCAGGCCTATGTGCCCGATATCTATGGAAAAGAGCGCCGCAAGCGCCAACCGGGCAAAGAGGGAAAGCTGGGCGTAGAAGGAATGGGACCTGCCATTCTGGAGCAGGCTCTGCGCCGGGCTGGGGCTACCTTTTTGGAAGAAGAAACACCACAGAAAGAGAAACACCCATTTACCAAGGCGGATCTCTTTGCCCTTGGGCTTACCGGACGGCCGGATGCTGCGCAACGGCGGCAAACACTCTTGGAGCAGCTCCAGCTGCCGGTACATTTGACCCCCAACGGATTGCTGCCTGTCCTCAACGCACTTTTTACCCGGGAAGAGCTGGAACAGGCCCTGGCAGAGATGAAAGAAGAAAAAGTCGAAAAAACTTGAAAAAAGGTGTTGACAAAACGGGAGCTGGGTGGTATACTATCTGAGCGCCTTGCGAGAGGGCACCAAAACAGAGCAAAATTCGGAAGAAACCGAGGGGAACCTGGACGGACCTCCGAACAAGATCTGAAAAAAGTGCTTGACAAACGCGAGAGCGTGTGGTAAACTAAATGAGTTCGAGCCGAGAGGCAAGAACGAGTTTGAAAAGTACTTGAATCGGTTGATGAGGAGCAAAAAGCTCCGA
>CALWOK010000124.1 GCA_944383125.1 uncultured Flavonifractor sp. | reverse complement strand
GAGGTGCTCAAACGCCGCAGCGAGGATGTCAAGAACCGCCAGGGGATCTGCAACCACCAGAACCTGCTTACCGGCAAGCTGTACTGTACCCACTGCGGGGCGGCCTACTACCGCCGGGATAGTGTGGACCGCAGCGGGAAGAAAAACAGCAAGTGGGTGTGTTCCGGCAAGATCAAGAACGGGGCGGCCTCCTGCCCCTCCTTTCCGATTTATGAGGAGGAGCTGAAACCGCTGATTTTTTCTGTTTTCCAGGAGAATGCCGCCGACACGGAGGCACTCATTGAGGAGTATCTTCAGATGTACCGCTCCCTGGACCAGGGAGGAGAACTGGACAAGCAGATTGCCGCTCTGGAGCAGACCATTGAGACGGTGGAAAAGAAGAAGCAGAAGCTGCTCACCTTCAACGCCCTGGGGGAGCTGTCTGACCGGGACTTTCTGTCTATGAACAAGCAGTGCGCCGCCGAGCTGGAGCGGGCCAGGGAGGAACTGGCCGGCCTTACCGCTCAGCGGGAGTCGGCGGAGGATTTCCAGGCTCACATTGCCCGCATCCGCAAGGTGCTGCGGGAGGCGGCAGCCCAGGCATCCGACGGTATGATTACCAAAGAATTTGTGGACACCTATGTGGACAAAATCTTTGCCACACCCCAGGAGGATGGCTCCATGCAGCTCCAGATCAAGATTTTCACTGGGGAAACCACGGAGCGCCATCTTGAGCAGCTCAAGCGTCGTACGGGTCACACGTTCAAGAAGATGATTCAGGCCTACGAGCAGAGCATGAGCGGTCAGTAACGGAACCCACCCTTTTCAGGCCGGAAGTATCCCGCCCCAATCATGCAGCCCATCGTTTCCTTCGGCGGGGGCCTGCTGCAAACCATGCAGCAGGCCCCCGCCGTGCTGTAATTCCGTTTCCTGGCTGCACAGAAAGTTCTTGACAGAGCAGACCGGCGGGGATACACTCAAAAAGACGGGCGGTGTCAATACACGCCTGCACCAAAAGGATGAGGATGAGAAGGTGCGCTGGATGCTCCGGTTTTCCGGAAATGGCGGCGTGCCTTTCTGTTGCGTTTATTCAAGCGAAAAACCGATTCCATAGCCGAGACAGACCAGAAAGGAAGACCTACCTATGTTTTCATTTGGCAACAAGCAAACCATAGACGCCCTGCGGCAGATTTCCTTTGACCAGTTTACGGACTTGCAGGACATCCCCTCTCACCTCCAGCTGCCAGGTACCGGCGGCATCAATGAGGCGTTAAACCGGGTGCTGGAAATGTACTATAACCGCATCCTGTGGGAAAGCAACAATGTACATCTGGTCAACCAGACCATTTCCTCCGGGCTTTGGAATATGGATATTGGACCGGGCAATCAGGTTCTTGCGGCCTATTGGTCGGATGATTTCCGCCGTATGATCGGCTATCATGATGTTCATGACTTTCCCAACAAGCTGGAGTCCTGGTCCGAGCTGCTCCACCCGGCCGACAGGGAGCGAACGCTGAGCCTGTTTGTGCAGACGCTGGCAGACCGCTCCGGCAAGACCAGGTATGATCTGGAATACCGTCTGAAAACCAGAAACCAGGGCTACCGCTGGTACCGGGCGGCAGGCAATGTACAGCGCAACCAGCAGGGGGAGCCTATTCAGTTTATCGGTATCTTTGTAGACGTCAACGATGAGCATGTCAGCAAGGTGGAGCTGGATCATGTGCTGAAGCGGTACTCTGCCATCGACAATGTCACTACCCAGGGTTCTTTTTACATTCAGCTGCAAAAAAATACCCTGGAGGCCCAGGAAAACGTTGCCTGGTTCTCCGAACCCTTCCGTAAACAACTGGGCTTTTTGGGAGAGCAGGAGTTCCCCAACCAGGTTGGTCTGTGGCTGGAGCGGATCCACCCCGAGGACCGCCCCGGATTTCTCTATACGGTCAACGACAGCATTGCCCAGCAAAGCGGCCTGTTTGAGACGGAATACCGCATCCAGCACAGAAACGGAAACTACCTGTGGGTACACGCCGTCCTCCATGTGGGGAGGGACAGAGAGGACAACCGGCTGGCAGTGGTGGGCGTCATCAGTGACGTCACCCAGTTCCACAACACCAGGGAGCTGGTGGAACAGAACATGAACCACCATGTCAGCTCCCTGAGTGAATGCCTGGAGCAGATCAATCAGATGATTGGGGAAAATACCGAGGCCATGCAGCAGGTGATGAAGCGCCAGGCGGAGCTGGCCCAGATTTTGAAGGATGCCCAGGATCAGATGGAGCAGACGGCAGGTGCAGTCAGTGCCATTCAGAGCATTTCCCGCCAGACCAATCTGCTCTCCCTCAATGCCTCTGTGGAAGCCGCCCGGGCAGGGGCCGCCGGAAAGGGATTTGCCGTGGTGGCAGAAGAGGTGCGCAGCCTGGCCCAGAACAGCGACGGCGTCTCCAAGGAAATTTCCACCGACCTGGCCCAGATGCAGCAATATGTGAAAAATGTGGCCCAGCAGTTTGAACTGCTCAACGAGGAGATTGCCAATCAGGACAGGAAAATGTCCTCCATCCGGGAGATTGTGGTAGATATTGATAAAACAGTGACAGGCGTCAAGGACGTGATGGAACTGCTGCTCAACCAATAACAACGGGTACAGAGATCCAACTGACAGGGCTGCCGGAGGGCTGCCGGGACGGAGTGTGTGGAGCATGAAATGGAGATGGCCAAAGGGGACCGGCGCCCGTGGGATTGGCGGAGCCTTGCTGAGCATTGCGGTGCTGGCGGTGGTGGCCGCCACTCTGCTGATGGCGGTGGGGCTGGTGCGGATTAAGCTGCTGGAAAATACCCAGGAGATGGGAATGGCCCTGGCCCACAGCTACGGGGTAGAGGTGGAACAAAACATCAGTATGATGGGCAAGTATGCCCAGCTGGCCAGTTCCTATGTGGATGAGCTGCTTACCGACGGCGAGGCCGACCAGGAAATCCAGGAGTGGCTCAGCGGCTATTTTGCCAAGCTGACCCAGATGATGGGGGCGGGGCTGGTAGACCCCTATGCGGTGATCAACGGCCGTATTGTGGCGGCCAACCCCTGGGAGGGGGATGCCACCTATTCCTATGAGGACGCCCTGTGGTATCAGCAGGCCCTGGCAGCCCAGGGAGAACTGGTGTATGGAGAGGTCTATACCGACGTGATCACCGGGCAGCGGGTATTTACCCTCTCGGTGGCCCTGACCAACCCCGGAGACGTCTTTGCCATGGATGTCTATATCCAGAACAGCAGCCTGTATGGAATGGCCACCCATCTGCCCCAGGACAGCTCCTATTATCTCTGCGACCAGGAGGGAGGGCTGATTTATGCCTCCACCGGCTGGGACGTAAATCAGGAGGATCTGCAGGGGTATGCCTATGACCTGATGAAGCGCATTATGGACGGTTCCCTGTTGGCCAGCGACGCCACCTTTCAAGACCCTGAAGGGGTAAACCGGGGGGCCTACTATTACCATCTGGACAACGGCTGGACGGCCATCCTTACCATCCCCATTCACTCCATCCTGCTGGGAGACCAGAATGTGGTTATCCTGCTGTTGAGCGGAGGCGCAGTAGTGCTCTTTGTGGCCCTCACCTTGATGACAGTGCGGGATGCAGTGAGAAACCGCCGGATGAAGCGGGCCGACGATACCGTTCACATGCTGGGAGACTCCTTTTATGCCATTTTCCGGGTAAATTTCCGGGACGGGGTATATGAAGGGATTAAAATTTCTCAGGATTTGGAGGAGCCGCTGCCCAGGAAGGGAGACTATGCCCTGGTGCTGCGGGCCATCCATTTTCTAGTAAAACCAAGCACTTATCAGGAGTTTGAACAGAGCTTTGCCCTGGAGAGCATCCGCAAACGGGTGGAGCTGGGGGTGCCTGATTACGGCGGGGACTATCAGCGCAGGTTTGGCGAGACCTACCGGTGGGTCAATGTGCGCACCCTCTATGATCCGGAGGTGGCGCCCAACGAGGTGATTCTCTGCTTCCGGGATGTGGACGAGGAAAAGCGCCGGGAGCTGGAGCATACCATGGTATTGCAGGAGGCGCTGGAGGAGGCCCAGGAGAGTACCCAGGCCAAATCTGAGTTTTTCAACCGCATGTCCCATGACATGCGCACCCCCCTTTACAGCATTCTGGGGTGCTGCCGGCTGGCCCAGGGCAGCTGCCGGGCAGGGGAGCTGGAACAGACCAGCTCCTACCTGAACAAAGTCCAGTTTGCAGGCAATCAGCTGCTTGCCCTGGTCAACGATATCCTGGAGCTGTCCACTGCGGAGGCGGGGAAGACCACCTTGCAGGAATCCCCCTTTGACCTGCGGGGGTTGCTGGAGGATGTGGGGGGAATCTTCCGGGACCGTGCCCAGGAGGGGGGGAAAACACTGGAAATCAGGCTGGATTTGCCCGCTGCCATGGTAATGGGAGATGCCCAGAAAATTGGCCAGATTCTCAATAATCTGCTGTCCAACGGCATCAAGTATACCAATCCCGGAGACAAGATCTGGCTCAAAGCCCGGTATAGTACAGCGTCCGGCCGGGGAAGCTGCGAAATTGTGGTGGAGGATACCGGTATCGGCATGACGGAAGAGTTTTTACGGCATCTTTTTGAACCCTATACCAGAGAGACCACCTTTTCCTCCCGCTCCACAGTGGGTACCGGACTGGGTATGGCCATTGCAAAGCACATGGTCCACCAGATGGGAGGAGAAATTTCGGTGGAGAGCAAGCTGGGCCAGGGGAGCCGGTTTACAGTCATCCTGCCATTGAGCATTGCAGAGTGCTCCTTGGACCGGGAGGAGCCGGGAGAGGACGAGGCAGACTGGTCCGGTCTGCGTGTTCTGGTAGCAGAGGACAATGATCTGAACCGGGAAATGCTCACTGAGCTGCTGGAGCAGCTGGGGGCAGAGGTGCTCCCCGCCGTCAATGGAGCGGATGCGGTAGAGGTCTTTTCTCAAAGCAGCTCTTTTGGAATCGATGTTATTCTGATGGATATGCAGATGCCGGTGATGGATGGCTGCCAGGCCGCCCGGGCCATCCGGGCGCTGGACCGTCCGGACGCCCAGACGGTCCCCATCCTGGCGGTAACAGCCAACGCCTATGCCGAGGACATGGACAAAATCGCCCGGGCCGGCATGAACGGCCATGTATCCAAGCCCATTGACCTGGAAGCCTTGGGGCGCACCGTGAAAAAATTGGTGTCCCAGGAAGGAAAGCTCTGCGGCGTATAACAAACGCAAGGGCCTGCTGCCATCCGGCAGCAGGCCCTTGCTTGGTTTATTCCTGCTGTGTACCTGTCCGCTTGTGCCAGAGAAGGATGAAAAAGAGGCTGAGCGCACAGCTGCAACATCCAAATAAAAATGCGGCAGACAGATTCCAGTCTGACAAAGCGCCGAAGATCAGATTGGTGCCAATGGCGGCGCAGTCCAGCAGCATGGCGTGGATGCTGAGGGCGGTGGCCCGGTTTTCGGTGCGGATTTCCTGGTTTTGTATCTTCCACTGGAGGGGCTGAAACAGGGTGTTGGCTGTGCGCAGGGTGAAGATGCCCAGGACAGACGGAAGGGCGAACTCCGCAACGGACAGCACCCCGCAGGAGAGCGCAGCCAGGCCGCAGAACAGCATCAGGGCGGGGACAGCTCCCATCCGTCTGGTGACGGCAGAGGAGCACGCCCCCAGCAGACCCAGTGCGGTGGCAAGGAAAAACACAACCCCAATGGTCCGGCTGTCCAGGCCGCAGCGGGTATACTGAAGCTGGTTGAGGAACACCGTAACCGTCTGATGGGTTTCGGTCACAAGGGCAACGGCCAGGAGAAACAGCAGGAAGGTCCGGTTACGCAGCGTAGCCTGTAAAGTGACACGAAATGGCTCCGATGGCACTTC
>CALWOK010000123.1 GCA_944383125.1 uncultured Flavonifractor sp. | reverse complement strand
CCACAATGAAATGTATACCGGGGTCATGCTCCAGGGCAGACGCAGAAAGGTCAGCTATAAATCAGACCTGGTGGTGGAACTGCCCCGGACACAATGGGTCCGTGTGGAAGGCACCCACGAGGCCATTATCAGTCCCGCACTTTTTCAGGCCGTCCAGCAGGGGCTTCACCGCCGGGCCAGGTCAGACGGCACCGGCACCCCCCATCTGCTGTCTGGGTTAGTCCGGTGTATGGACTGCGGCAGCACCATGAGCAAAACCGCCAACGGCAGGCAGGGGGATGCCCGGATCTCTTACCTGCGCTGTCAGGGCTATGTCAGCCGGGGTAGAGACGGGGGCTGTACCCGCCACTCCATCCGGCTGGATCACCTGACCCAGCTGGTATGCGGGCGCATCCGCAGTCTGGTGCAGGAGCACTACCAGCTGAACCCCCACGCTCTGCCGGTTCCCCAGCAGGATACCTGCCGGCATCTGGAGCGGGAAGCCCGTCAGTTGCTTGCACAGCTGGCAGACCAGAAACAGGTACTCAAACAGCTCTGCCGGGATCGGGCGGCAGGCGTGTTGGAAGAATCTGTATTTGCAGCCATGAGCAAGACTTTTTCAGAGGAACAGCATCAGCTGGAACACCGTCTGGCCCAGGTACAGGCACAGCAGCAGGCACAGTCCACCCCTCCGGCACTGCTGCTGGAGCGGGCCCAGGCGTTGCTCAGACTGGAAGAGGTCCCCCGGGAACTGGTGGTGCTGCTGATCCGCAGTATTGAGGTTGGAGAACGGCAGCCCCAGAGCGGCAAACAGGAGATATGCATCCACTGGAATTTTTAGATGGGTGTCCTTCCGTTGCCCCCCCATGGGGTGCGGTACCATCCACCACCGCAGCGCCAATGGCAGGTATCACAATGGCGTCCAGAGAATCCGGGTCTCCGGAGCAGCGGACATATTCCACTGTTAGTCCGGCCTCCTCCATGGCTGCTCCTACCTGCTTCATCAGGGTAGACTTGCCGCAGCCTGGCCCGCCCTTGAGAATGCGCACATCTCTGGCCTGTTCCGGGTCGATCAGCTGGTCATACAGGGAATAAAATCCGGATGGAGCGTTGGCCCCTAAGTAATAACAAATCCTTGCTTCTGCATCCATAAGACACCCTCCAGAGGTAGATTTTCACTTTCAGGCTATGCCGGAGGGGGCAGCCCGGTGCGCCGCTTGACTAGCCGTCCTGATAAAAATGCAGCAATTCCTCCACCAGCATGGAGGCCGCCGGAGACAGGGGACTGGACCGGCGATAGAGCAGATAGAACTGCCGCTCCAGCAGGGGACTTTGGGGGGCAAAGGCCAGAATCTTACCCTCCTCCACCCCCTCCCGGGCGGCGCACCCTGACAGGATGGAAATCCCCAGGCCGTTTTTCACCCCTTGCAGGATGCTTTCGGTACTCTCCAGCTGGGCCGCCAGGCAGAGGTCTTTGGGGTCCACTCCAATTCCTCTCAGATACTGCTCGCCCTGTTTCCGGGTGCCTGAACCAGGCTCCCGCACCAGATAAGGGGCCTGTTTCAACACCTCCACCGGCATTTCTCCTTGCAGCGCCTGGTATTCCGGGGTATTGGGGGTGACAATCACCAGCCGCTCGGTCAAAAAGGGTACACACAACAGCCCCACCCGCTGTACCGGCGCCCCCACCAGCCCCAGCTCAGCCCCATGTTCCGCCATCCATTGGGTCACCTGGCTGCTGTCCCCCTGGCGGATCTGGAAAAATACGTCGGGATACCGCTGCCGCAGCAGAGGGAGCACCTGGGGCAGCAGATACTGGGAGGGGACCGTAGAAGCGGCAATGGAGAGGGTCCCGGTAATGGCCGAGGCGGCGGTGCGCACATCCTGGGCGGCCCGCTGGCACAGCCCCAGAATTTCGGCGGCATACCGGCTGAGTACCCGGCCGGGGGCGGTCAGCCGCAGCTCCTTGGTGGAGCGCACCACCAGCTTGGCCCCCAGTTCCTCTTCCAGTGCAGCCATGTGGGCGCTGACGGTGGGCTGGGTGAGATAGAGGGCCTCTGCCGCCTTGGAAAAGCTGCGCAGCCGGGCCACCTGCAAGAAAATTTCCAACTGTTTCAGCTGCATGACTGACCTCCGATTGCTTTTTTTCAAAATATAGGGTACACTGTATCCACCAACAAGACAGGGGGTGATGAGTTGCCGTACGAAAAGCTGCGCCTGACCGCCATGACCACGGCCGGTGGGTGAGGGGCCAAGATAGGACCGGGTGTCCTAAGGAATGTATTGTCCGGCCTGCCCAAGCCGGATGACCCCAACCTGCTGGTGGGGTACGACTCCAGCGACGATGCCGCCGTGTACAAGGTCAGTGATGACGTGGCCATGATTCAGACGGTGGACTTCTTCCCGCCGGTGGTGGATGACCCCTACACCTTTGGTCAGATTGCCGCCGCCAATGCCCTTTCCGACGTATACGCCATGGGGGGCAAGCCCACCCTGGCCATGAACCTGCTGGCCTTTCCCTCCTGCCTGCCCCTGGATGCGGTGGGCGCCATTCTGGAGGGGGGCGCTTCCAAAGTTGCCGAAGCAGGGGCCATTATTGCCGGAGGCCACAGCATTGAGGACAAAGAGCCAAAATATGGCCTGTGCGTCACCGGGCTGGTCCATCCCAGCCGGATTCTCACCAACAGCGGCGCACAGGAAGGGGATATTCTGGTGCTCACCAAAGCCCTGGGAACCGGCGTTCTGTCCACCGCCGCCAAGGCAGCGCTGCTGGAGCAAAGGGACTATGACCAGATGGTGGCCCTTATGACCACCCTGAACAAATATGCCGCCCAGGCCGCTGTCCCCACAGCCCCCAACGCCTGTACCGACATCACCGGCTTTGGCCTGATCGGGCATGTGAAGGAGATGGCTCAGGGGTGCGGCCATACCATTGAACTGTGGGCAGGACAGGTGCCTATTGTCCCCAAGGCGCTGGAACTGGCCAGGGATGGAATTATCCCCGCAGGGGCCTATCGCAATATGGACTTTGCCCAGGGAGATACCACCCAGGAAGCCGATATCCCGCAAGAGGTACTGGACTGTCTGTATGATCCCCAGACTGCCGGAGGCCTTCTGATCAGTGTACCGGAAGCCCGTATCCAGGAACTGCTGGGCCGCATGAAGGAAGAAGGGGTGGCAGCCGTACCCATCGGCACCGTTCGCCCCAGAGAACAAAATTGGGTTCACATCAAGCCATAAGGTCCGTCAGGTCTGCCGCACTGCGGCAGACCTTTTTTTCGTTTTCACCATATCACACTTTATTGATTTTTTCTATATCCTTCATTGAAATTATGGAAAATCTGTATTTCAAATTTGAGTCTGTCCGGGCTATAATCGGGATAAGGAAACATTTTCAGCTTTCCTGAAAAATT
>CALWOK010000122.1 GCA_944383125.1 uncultured Flavonifractor sp. | reverse complement strand
CTGTCCGCTGCTGAAAAGCTGCAGCAATTCCACCGCGATGTCCACGATTTGCTTCCGCTCCTCGCTTTTCGTCGTCGTACTTGGTGCTGGTGCAGTTATGGAGCGCCTCCCAGTCCCGATGGCTGCGGCTGACCATCACCTTGTCGCTCTTGAGGAAGTAAGTATAGCGGATATAGTCGCCCCCCCGGGTGGTGGGGTCGTCCCAGGTGGCGTCCACGTGGTACCATTCCCCATCCACCTGCACCAGGTTCCAGGCGTGGTAGCCGCCGGCGTAGCCGGTGATGGTCTCGCAGGGAATGCCGGCGGCGTCCAGCAGAGCCTCGTAGGCCTTGGCATAGCCGGAGCAGACGGCGGTCCCGTTCAGCAGGGCCCCCTCAGCCTGGTGGGAGATGAAGGGCATGTTGCCGATGTCCACCCGGTAGTCATAGTCGCAGTGGGTGATCAGGTAGTCGTGGAGGGCCTTCACCACGTCGTAGTCGCTCATACCGGAGGTGATCAGGGTGTCCACCACCCGGTCGGCCTCGGCCATGGCGGCGTCGGAGACGTAGCGCCAGTCGCTCTCCGCCACCGTGGTGACGGAGATGGTGCTGTTGGTATAGTACACCGCCAGAGTCTCGGCGATCTGCCCGTCCTGCTCATAGGCGTTCAGGTGTGTCACCCCATAGGGGTTGGCTCCATCCAGGTCGGCGATCTCCAGGGCCAGCTGCTCCGCCTGGGATGCCTCCAGTCCAAACTCACTGATGTCAATGGCGGCCTTTCTGTCCAGAAAACCGGTGGTGATGGCCAGGGTGGCTCCGGCTTTGTTGGTCAGGGTGGGCTGCTCCGGGTCGGTGTGCTCCTGCTCCTCCCCAGGCTGGTCGGTGACGTCCTCCCCCTCTGCCAGCTGCTTCCACAGGCAGTAGACCACATCAGCCCGGGGACAGCCCGCCTTGGCGGTAAAGGTCAGGCCATCGGTCAGGCCGGTGTCCTCAGCCCAGGCCATGGCAGCCTCAGACCAGTTGCTTCCGCTGGCCTCCTCCCCGGCAAAGCGGCACAGGAAGGTCAGGATCTGGTCATAGGACAGGGTGCCTGTCAGATGGAAGATCCCCCCGCCGGTGCCGTTGGTAATCCCCTGCACCACGGCCCAGAGGACCGCCTGGTAGGAGTAGGCGCTCTGGTCGGTCACGTCGCTGAAGCCGGAGGCGGCGGCGGTGGGCGCCGGGGAACCGGCCGCCCGCCACAGGAAGGTCACTGCCTGCGCCCGGGTGATGGTGGCCTGCGGGGAGAAGGTCCCGTTGCCGGTGCCGTTGGTGACCCCCTCTTCCACCGCCCACTCCACCGCCTGGGCGTAGTAGGCCGTCTGGCTCACATCCTGGAAGCCGCTGCCCTCAGCCGCTCCCGCAGGGACGGGAAGCATACCCGTCAGCAGCACGGCGGACAGGGCCAGGGCGGAGCACTGTTTCATCCATCGTTTCATGGTATTACCCCTTTCTCTTGACTGGTTTTTCTATGACTGGGCAAAACTGTACCCTTATAATTCAGCATACGCCATTGTATTGCCCCTGTCAAGGAATGCAGTTCCAGCCGGCCCTTGCCCTGTTGCCCCCCTGGCTGCTCCGCAACCATGTGCCGGGACGCAATGGCAGTGACCACGCTGGAATCAATGCCTCCGGATAAAAAGCTGCACACCGGCACATCGGACACCAGCTGCCGCTTCACTGCGTCCCGCAGCAGCCAGGACACCGTCTCCACAGTCTGGGCGTAGCTGTCGGTATGCGGCTTTGCCTCCAGCTTCCAATAGGCGTACTCCCCCATGTGTCCCCCAGAGTACTCCAAAATACAGCCGGGCTTTCCCTCTTGCAGCCCCCGGAATACACCGCAGCCCGGGGTCCGAGCCGGTCCCAGGCCAAAAATCTCCCGAAAGCTGTCCAGATCGGCCTGAGGGTGGATTTGGGGGTGGGCGAACAGGGCTTTCGGCTCTGAACCAAACACCAGGGTGCTCATCACCCAGGAGAGCACCCTTACTTCTCTGTATCAGTCTATTCCCCTTCCGCCCATCTGATACCCTCTTCTCAAGGGACAGCGGCATTGACTTAACTTGCCCGCTTCGGGGAAGCGGTCCGTCTGGCCAAGGAGAAAATGGACCAGAAGAACGTCTATTTCACCAACCCGGTGGTGGACCGGGGCAAGTAAGTCCAGTAGTAGAAATCCCCTCCGGCTCAGCCGGAGGGGATTTTTTGCTCCAGGCCGGCGGGGGCCTCCTCCCCCAGCACCTCCCGGACGAGGGTACACACCCGGGTCCCTTTCAGGCACACCAGGCTGAACTCCCGGTGCTGGTCCAGGCAGTCCAGGTGGAAGGGAGCCAGCTCCTCATGGCCCTGACCCACCGGGTCATAGGCAAAGGTAATGCCCGCCCCGGCGGCCACAAAGCGGATGATGAGGGAAAACTGGTTGGCACAGATGATGCGGGAAAACAGGTCGAAGGAGTAGCCCTGCTCTGTCAAAGTGTGCTCCAGAATCCCCCGGGTACCCGAGCCGGGCTCCCGCACCACCAGGCACTGGCCTGCCAGCTCCTCCACCGAAACGGTACGCCCGGCAAAGGGGTGGTCCTTCCGGCACAGGCCCACAAAATTGGCCTGCCGGAACCGGCAGCTGCCGAAGCGGCTGCGGTCAAAGGCCCCCTCGATGAGGGCAAAGTCCAGCTGTTCATGCTCCAGCTGGCGCAGCAGGGCCTGGGTGTTGTCCACCACAATGTGCAGGCTGTCCTTTGTGCGGCAGATATACTGTTCCAGGGCCTGGGCAATGACAAACTCCCCGATGGTCTTGGTGGCCCCCACCCGCACCTCCCGCACCGCAGGTTCCGCCAGCTCCTGCTTCAGCCGCTGCTCGTTGTACAGGGCGGTGCGGGCATACTCCGCCACCCGCCGGGCCTGGGGGGTGGCCTGGAGCTTTCTGCCGTCGTACACAAAGAGCTTGCAGCCGTATCTCTCCTCCAGCCCCCGGATCTGCTGGCTCACCGCCGGCTGGCTCAGGCAGAGCTGTTCCCCTGTCTTGCGGTAGTTCATGGTCTCGTACAGGGTGAGAAAGGTACGGATGCGGTAGTCTACCATAAGCGCCACCCCTTATAAAAAAATTGAATCAGGTCATAAGTGATATAAACTTTCCTTTATTATACTGGAGTGCTATACTGAGTGCAAGCCATGTTCAACTGATGTTACCATGTTAAGGGGGAGTTTTTATGCGTATTCTGGTGATCGGCGGGGTGGCTGCCGGAACAAAAGCCGCCGCAAAGCTCAAACGGGAGGACCGCAGCGCAGAGGTCAGGGTGCTGAACAAGGGGAGCGACATCTCCTATGCCGGCTGCGGCCTGCCCTACTATGTGGGCGGGCAGATTGGCACCCGGGAGGAGCTGATTGTCAACACCCCCCAGAAATACGCTGGCCTGACCGGCGCTGAGGTGGTCACCGGCTGCGAGGTCACCCATGTGGACCCTGCCGCCCGCACCGTCAGCGGCCTGCGGGACGGCGAAGCCTTCACTGAACGTTATGACGAGCTGATCATCGCCACCGGCGCCGCGCCCTTTATCCCCGATATGCCCGGCAAAGATCTGCCCGGTGTGTTCCCCATGCGCACCCCCGACGATGCGGTGGGCCTGCGGGAGTACATCACCGCCAGCCACAGCCGGAAGGCCGTAGTGGTGGGGGCCGGTTTTATCGGCCTGGAGATTGCCGAAAACCTACTGGGCCAGGGTCTGGACGTGACGGTGGTGGACTTTGCCGACCAGATTATGCCCAACGCCTTTGACAAGGAGATGGCCGGCTTTGCCCGCCGCAAGCTGAAGGAAGCGGGCATCCGGGTGGTCACCGGCCAGCGGATTCAGTCGGTCACCGGCACCAACAAGGCCACCGGCATTGTCACCGACGGCGGCCCCATCCCTGCCGACGTGGTGGTGCTGGCCATTGGGGTGCGCCCCGCCACCGAGTTTCTGGCGGACACCGGCCT
Source organism: uncultured Flavonifractor sp. (assembly GCA_944383125.1). GTDB lineage: Bacteria > Bacillota > Clostridia > Oscillospirales > Oscillospiraceae > Flavonifractor. The sequence continues at coordinate 88 of CALWOK010000122.1, read as the reverse complement.
GGAGCTGTTCAAGGGTACCGTGGTGGTGGACGAGCTGATGCGCACCAACCTGCCCCACATCTATGCCGCCGGCGACTGCGCCATGGTG
>CALWOK010000121.1 GCA_944383125.1 uncultured Flavonifractor sp. | reverse complement strand
CTCTGGGCGCCGTTCTGGTCAATAACTTCATTGTGGCCCAGTTCCTGGGTATCTGCCCCTTTATGGGCGTGTCCAAAAAGGTGGAGACAGCCTCCGGTATGGGTCTGGCAGTTATTTTCGTCATGGGCCTGGCGTCTGCCATCTGCTGGCCCATCAATGCCCTCATTCTGGTGCCCCTCAAGCTGACCTTTATGCAGACTGTGACCTATATTCTGGTCATTGCCTCCCTGGTTCAGTTTATCGAGATGTTCCTGAAAAAGGCCATGCCCGCCCTGTATGAGGCCCTGGGCGTCTACCTGCCCCTGATTACCACCAACTGTGCGGTGCTGGGCGTGGTGCTCCAGAACACCCAGAACAACTACGATTTTATCAGCAGTGTGGTGTATGGCGTCACTGGCGGCATTGGCTTCCTGGTGGTCATTGTGATCTTTGCCTCTATCCGGGAGCGGATGGAGTTCTCCGATTGCCCCAAAGCCTTTGAGGGCTTCCCCATTGCCCTGATGGCCGCCGGTCTGGTGGCGCTGGCTTTCATGGGCTTCTCCGGCCTGAAGGTCTTTGCTTAAGGGAGGCGGATGAAGTATGGATATGAATACTGTGATCTTTGCCGTTGTGGTGCTGGCTGTGCTGGGCGCCATCTTCGGCCTGGTGCTGGCGGTAGCCGCCCGGGTGTTTGCCGTTGAGGTGGACCCCCGGGAGGAGGCGATCCTGGGCTGCCTGCCCGGCGCCAACTGCGGTGGCTGCGGCTATCCCGGCTGCTCCGGCTACGCTGCTGCCGTGGTGAAGGGGGTGGCCCCTGTCAATGCCTGTGCCGCCGGCGGTGAGGCGGTAGCCGCCCAGATCGGTGAGATTATGGGCGTGGCTGTCGGTGCTTCCGTGAAGATGATTGCCCAGGTACACTGCACCGGCTGCGGCCAGAACTATAAGAAGTACAACTATGTAGGTCTGCACGACTGTGTGGCCGCCTCCAAGCTCCCCGGCGGCGGCGACCTGGGCTGCTCCTACGGCTGCTTGGGCCTGGGCTCCTGTGAGAAAGCCTGTCCCTTTGACGCCATCCACGTTGTGGACGGTGTGGCCAAGGTGGACCAGGAGAAGTGCAAGGCCTGCAACAAGTGTGTGGACGTATGTCCCCGCCACATTATTGCGCTGGAGCCTTACAAGACCAAGCGCCATGTCACCATTCCCTGCTCCTCCCACGACAAGGGTGTGGATGCCAGAAAGGTATGTGACAACGGCTGTATTGGCTGCTCTCTCTGCATGAAGAACTGCCCCAAGGAAGCCATTACCATGGTGAACAACCTGGCGGTGATTGACTATGAGAAGTGTATTGGCTGCGGTATCTGTGCGCAGAAGTGTCCCCGCAAGCTGATCACAGTAGACGGCAAGGTGCCTGAAGTCAAGCCTGCCGCGCCCAAAGCTGCGCCCAAGGCTGAGGCTGCTGCCCAGGCCAAGGAATAAAGCAAAACAAAGCCCGCATTCCCGTATGGGAATGCGGGCTTTGTTTTGCTTACTGGTGGCCCAGCTGGAAGGAAGCGCACTCGGTCGAGGCGCAGCTGGTGGCGTTGGGCTGGGTGCAGCCCACCTTGATCTCATGCAGAGAGCAGCAGTTCTGATTGCCGCAGTGGTGGGCACAGCTGGACACGGAGCACTTGATGCTGTTGTTCGGGGTCTGGTTCATTGCAATTTACCTCCTTGTTTCCGTGGTACGCCTTTAGTATGGGCGCTCGGCGGAAAACTATACGGAGTGTGCAAAAAAATCAGGTATCATTTTGAGTGGAATGGGCTTCCTCCGGCATGACCGTGGGAATGAACTGGGGTGCAAACTTGCCTTTGCCCCGGTTTTTCACATAAAAGTAGCCGATGGTGGAAAAAACCACCGCTCCAATGAAGTTTACCAGCAGATCTTTCATAGTATCCAGAATCCCGATGTCCAGATATCCGCCAAGGCCAAGGGCGTGCTGGGTGCCGTCGCCGGTCACCACGATGGTATCCACAATATCATGGATGGCTGTGGGGGTGTTGCCGCCCGCCGGGTCCAGCATGACAGAACTGATGGAGTGGACAATGGTGTCCTTCTGCATATCCAGCAGGAAAAACTGATCCATCGCACACTCAAAAAATTCCCAAAGAACGCCGATGGTCATGGAAAAGCAGAAGGCCACCACCGACAGGTAGAGAGGGGACAGGCTGAACTTCAATTTTTCGTTGCGGTTGAGAATGTCCAGCAGAGAAAAACCGATGGCGGCACATAAAAATCCGTTGATGGTATGGAGCATGGTATCCCAGAAGGGATACTGAATATAATATGCCCGGATTTCTCCTAAAATTTCAGCAGCAAAAATAAAGAGAAGGATGATGATTTCCAGGGTGTCCGGTATCTCGATGCGGATGGCTCGCTCAATGAGGGAGGGCAGGGTAAACAGGATCAGCGTCAGAATACACAGGAACACATTTTCAAAGTTACCCTTGAGCGCCTGTGGGACGAGGGCAACAATCACCAGAAGCCGCAGCGTAAAATAGACGGCGGCCAGACCAGGTCTGGCACGCACCTGTTCTTTCAGAGGCTTATGGTTCGGCTGCGGATTACGGGGTTTTTTCATATGGCACCTCCGGAACAATTCTGTTTGATCTGGTCTGTCCGCCCTCATTATAGCTTTGTGTCCAGGCTGCTGCAAGTCAAATTTGTGGTCCGGCGGCATACAATAGGGTGGAGGTGAGCAAAATGGAACTCAAACGCAATCAGATCACAGTGGGAGAGCTGCTGGACCATCCCGGCAGCCGGAAGGTATTGCAGCGGCGGTTTCCCATGCTGTTCAAGCACCCCATTCTGGGGGCAGCCCGCTCCATTACTCTGGAGCAGATTCTGGCGGTAGCCCAGGCTTACGTCCCCCAGAAAAAGATTGAGGAAACCCTGAACGACCTGCGGCAGGCCTGATCAGGGAAGGGGACTGCTGTCACAAGGCAGAGGCGCAAAAAGATCGGAAATTTGTCAAATCCGCTCTTGCCCGAAGGGGGCAAATATGATACGATAGAAAAAATTCAAAAGGGGAAATGAAGCGTCATGCGGCATTTGATCGACTTTGGAGACCTGACAAGGGCGGAGTGGGAATCCCTGTACCAGCGGTGCAGTGATATTATGGACCACCCCGCCGATTTTATGGACGCCTGCCGGGGCCGGGTGATGGCCAGCCTGTTTTATGAGCCCTCTACCCGCACCAATTTTTCCTTCCAGACCGCCATGCTGCGGGTGGGAGGTACTGTGTTCGGTTTTGCCGATCCCAAGTCCACTTCCACAGCAAAAGGTGAGACTTTGAAGGATACCATCAAGATGGTATCGGGATATGCTGACGTGGTGGTGATGCGAAATCCCAAGGAGGGCGCTGCCAAGGCTGCCTCCCTGTACTCCGACGTACCCATCATCAATGCCGGTGACGGCGGCCATATGCACCCCACCCAGACTACCGCCGACCTGACCACCATTACCCGCCTGCGGGGCGGGGTGGACGGCCTGTCCGTGGGTCTGTGCGGTGACCTGAAAAACGGCCGTACCGTCCATTCTCTGATCAAAGCCCTGGCCAAGTTCAAGGGTGTCAAGTTCTATCTTATTGCCCCCCGGGAGCTGGCGGTGCCGGAATATATCCGGGCTTTTATGAAAGAGCATGACCTGTGGTTTGTGGAAGTCACCGGCCTGGAGACTGTTATGCCCCAGCTGGATGTGCTCTACATGACCCGCATTCAGCGGGAACGCTTTGTAGACCCCCTGGAGTACGAGCGTTGTAAAGGCGTGTATGTCCTCACACGGCGGAAGCTGGAGCGGGCCAGAAAAGATCTGCTGGTGATGCACCCCCTGCCCCGTGTGGATGAAATTTCCATTGATGTGGATGATGACCCCAGAGCGGTGTATTTTGACCAGGCCCGGTACGGCATGTATGCCCGGATGGCCCTGCTGACCGATCTGGCCAACCAGGAGCGGGCAAAGCCCGACCCGGTGGAAATCGGCACCAAGCCCCTGTGCTCCAACCCCAACTGTATTACCCAGACCGAGCATTACCTGCCTCCTCTGGTCAAGCAGACCGGCGGCGTGGACTGCTGCGCCTATTGCGACAAAGAGTTGCGGTAAGAACAGAAAAAGGGCTGCCCCCTTGACAAGTTTCTGAAAGATGCATATACTACTCCCAAAGACTGAGAAGGGAAGGAGTACCCACACAAAAGGTGCAGAGAGGAGCCGGTTTGGTGCAAGGCTCTCCGGCGGTGTGGGGAAGGTGGTCCCGGAGTTCCGGTTCTGAACACAGTAAGAAGCGGCGGGTTCTCCCGTTACAGAGACAAAGAGTGTCCCGCAAGGGAAATTCAGGTGGTACCGCGGACTTACGGGTTCGCCCTGAGCAAACAGCTTGGGGCGAACTTTTTTTGCCCCGATAAAGGAGTGTAACAGATGAAAAAAGAATTGCCCAAGGTGTATGAGCCCCAGGAGGTGGAGTCCCGGGTTTATGACATGTGGGAGAAGAACGGCTGCTTTGAGGGCCACCGTGACCCGGACAAAAAGCCCTTTACCATTGTCATGCCCCCTCCCAACGTAACCGGACAGCTCCACATGGGCCATGCCATGGACTGCACCCTCCAGGATATCCTCACCCGTTTCAAGCGGATGGAGGGCTACGCCGCCCTGTGGGTACCCGGCACCGACCACGCCGGCATTGCCACCCAGATCAAGGTGGAGGAAGAGCTGCGCAAGAATGAGGGCCTGACCCGTTACGACCTGGGCCGGGAGAAGTTCCTGGAGCGGGTGTGGGACTGGAAGCACAAATACGGCAACCGCATTGTGGAGCAGCAGAAGAAGCTGGGAGCTTCCTGTGACTGGTCCCGGGCCCGGTTTACCATGGATGAGGGCCTGTCCAACGCCGTCCGCCATGTGTTTGTCTCCCTGTACAAAAAGGGACTGATTTACAAGGGTTCCCGCATCATCAACTGGTGTCCCCACTGCGTCACCGCTCTGTCTGACGCCGAGGTGGAGTACAAGGACAAGCCCGGCCATCTGTGGCATATCAAGTACCCCATCAAGGGAGAGGAAGGCCGCTATGTCATTGTGGCCACCACCCGGCCCGAAACCATGCTGGGCGACACCGGCGTGGCCGTCAACCCCAATGATGAGCGGTACCAGGATATTGTGGGCAAGACCTGCATCCTGCCTCTGGTGGACCGGGAAATTCCCATTGTGGCAGATGAATACGTGGATCTGGAATTTGGCACCGGCTGCGTGAAGATGACCCCCGCCCACGATCCCAACGACTTTGAGGTGGGTCTGCGGCACAACCTGGAGTCCATCCGGGTGCTGGATGACAACGGCAAGGTCAACGAGCTGGGGGGCAAGTACCAGGGCATGGACCGCTACGAGGCTCGAAAGGCCATTGTAGCCGACCTGGAAGCGCTGGGTCTGCTGGAGAAGGTAGAGGATCACCAGCACAATGTGGGTACCTGCTACCGCTGCGGCACCGACGTGGAGCCCATCATCTCCGCCCAGTGGTTTGTAAAAATGGCGCCTCTGGCAGAAGAGGCCCTGCGGGTGGTGAACGACGGGGAGGTCAAGTTTGTCCCCGACCGTTTCTCCAAAATCTATACCAACTGGATGGAGAACGTCCATGACTGGTGTATTTCCCGCCAGCTGTGGTGGGGTCACCGCATTCCCGCCTGGACCTGTCAGGAGTGCGGCAAGCTGACCGTATCCGAGACGGATCCCACCGAATGCGAGCACTGCCACTCCCACAACATTGTCCAGGAGGACGATGTGCTGGATACCTGGTTCTCTTCCGCCCTGTGGCCCTTCTCCACCCTGGGCTGGCCGGAGGAGACCGAGGACTACAAGTATTTCTTCCCCACCGACGTGCTGGTAACAGGCTATGACATCATTTTCTTCTGGGTAGCCCGCATGATTTTCTCCGCCTGTGAGCACACCGGCAAGCCCCCCTTCCACACCGTATTTATCCACGGCCTGGTGCGGGATGATAAAGGCCGTAAGATGAGCAAATCTCTGGGCAATGGCATTGACCCCCTGGAGATGGCCAACCAGTACGGCGCCGATGCCCTGCGGTTCAATCTGGTGACCGGCAATTCCCCGGGCAATGATATGCGCTTCTACACCGAGCGGTGCGAGGCCATGCGCAACTTTGCCAACAAGATCTGGAATGCCAGCCGCTTCCTGATGATGAACCTGACCATTGACCGGTGCCAGCTGCCCGATCAGCTGGAGCTGGAGGACAAGTGGATTCTCTCCAAGCTCAATTCCGTCATTCCTGAGGTTACCGAGAACATGGACCGGTACGAGCTGGGTGTGGCTGCCCAGAAGGTGTACGACTTTATCTGGGATTCCTACTGTGACTGGTATATTGAGCTGACCAAAACCCGTCTGCAGGGAGAGGATGAGGGGGCCAAGGTGCGGGCTCAGCAGGTGCTGTGCTATGTGCTGACCGAAACCCTCAAGCTGCTCCACCCCTTCATGCCCTTTATCACCGAGGAAATCTGGCAGGCTCTGCCCCATGTCGAAGTGTCCGGTGGACACTTCGATGGAGATCAAGCGGAGCAACCTTATCAATCGGGGGATTATCTCATGCTTCAGAAGTGGCCGGAGTACAAAGCGGAGCTGGCCTTCCCGGAGGAGGAGCAGGCCATGGAGCTGATCATGGATGCCATCCGTGCCATCCGTACCCGCCGCTCCGAGATGAATGTTCCCCCCTCCAAAAAGGCCCAGCTCACCATTGCCACCGGAGAGCAGGCGGTCTTTGCCCAGGGGATTCCCTTCCTGAAGCGTTTGGCCTATGCCAGTGAGGTCCATGTGGTGGCTGCCGATGCCGCCCTGGATACCAAGGGCATGGTCACAGCCGCCACCCACGCCGCCAAACTCTTCCTGCCCCTGGCGGAGCTGGTGGACCTGGAGAAGGAAAAGGCCCGCATCCAGAAGGAACTGGACAAAAACCGCAAGGAGCTGGACAAGCTGGAAAGCAAGCTGAACAACCCCGGCTTTGTAAATAAGGCCCCCGCCAATGTAGTGGAAGCCGAGCGGGACCGGGCGGACAAACTGCGGGCGCTGCTGACAAAATTGGAAGAATCTGCATCCTCTCTGGGCTGAAAAACCGTTGAAAACAGGAGAAACGCCGCCATCGAATGCGGATGGCGGCGTTTCTGTGTCTATATTGTCACCCTTTGTCATACAACTGAGGTTGTGATTTTGCACAGCATAGGATACAATAATACAATCCCAATTGACATATGATTGAGAAAGAAGGTCGAGAGGCTGTGAAAAAACTGCTGCCGCTGGTGGTGCTGTTGGTAGCGCTGGCCGGATGTACCGGCTCCTGCGGAAATCAGGGAGTGCAGACCTCCTTGCCGCCGGAGACATCCGAAGCCCTTTCCACGCCGGAAGGCAGTGCCTCCCCCGACCGGGAGCCAACGTCCCAGCCTTCCCACAGTCCCAGTCCATCGCCCCTTGCCACCCCACAGGCTAGCCAGAGTCCTGCCCCAACTGTTTTCACAACGGAAGAACCGGTCCAGACCTCTGGGCCTTCCCCCGAGCCCGTAGCCACTCCTACAGCCCTTCCCCAGTCAGGCCCTGATGATGAAACTGTATTGGCGGCTTACCGTCAAGCTGTAGAGGCATTTTGGTGGTTCCAGGTAGCGCCTATGAGCTTTGACCCATCAAACAGCCGGGAGGTCGATGGGGTGACGTACTATCGGGTGGATCAGCCTGGCATGACCAGCACCGCCAGCCTGCGGGGTTATCTCAAAGGACTGTTTTCCGACGCCCTGGTGGAGCAGCTGCTGCCCTATGGCGGTACCCAGTATATCGACATTGACGGCGCACTCTATGTCCAGGATGGCGGCAGAGGTACCGACATCAGCCGGGGTGCTGAGTATACCCGGGTACTGCGGGATGACAATCCCAACCGGGTGATTGTCCAGGTAACGGTGGAAGTGGTGGACCCGGAACAGGGGGGAGCGGTAACAGATACCGTCACCTATCAATTCCCGTATGAAAAAGTGGGAGAACGGTGGATTTTCACCGATTTTACTTTGGTTCGTTGATGGTTTCGACACAATCAGCAGTAAAGATATGGTAGGATCGCAGTATACCAATATTTGGTATACTGCGATTTTTTTACACAGGAGGGACAAGCCATGGCAGTGATGTGCAGGGCGGAGGGGCGGACGCTGTACGCCGCCCTGGAGGGAGAGGTGGATCACCACCGGGCCAGGGGGATTCTGGCAGAGCTGGACCGCCAGATGGATGCCGCAAGGCCGCTCCAGGTGACGCTGGATCTGGGGGGTGTCACCTTCATGGACAGCTCCGGAATTGCCATCCTGCTGCGGCTCCACCGCAGGACCGTTCAGTGGGCAGGGATGCTCCGGGTTATTCATGTGCCGGAGCAGGCGGGAAAGGTGCTGCGGGCAGCCGGCCTGGAGCGGCTGATCACATTTGAGTGAGAGAGGAGATACATAATGAAAGCGATCAATGAGGCGGTGCTGACCTTTCTCAGCCGGTCCGCCAATGAGGGCTTTGCCCGCACCACGGCGGCCTGCTTTGCCGCCCAGCTGGACCCTACTCTGGAGGAGGTCAATGATATCAAGACAGCGGTCAGCGAGGCTGTTACCAACTGCATTGTCCACGCCTATCCTGACCGGCTGGGTACCATTACCATGCGCCTGCGGCTCTTTGAGGACAATATCCTGGAACTTCAGATCAGGGACAAAGGGGTGGGGATTCCCGACGTGGAACAGGCCCGCCGGCCCATGTATACCACCGGCGGAGAGGAGCGCAGTGGGATGGGCTTTACCATCATGGAGAGCTTTATGGATGTGGTGCGGGTACGTTCCAGCCCGGGAAAGGGAACCGCAGTGACCATGCGCCGCAAAATTTCCCGCCGGATGGGCGGTGGCTGATGGGAGTGGCAGATACCCCCGCCCTGCTGGAAGAGGCCCGCAAGGGGGATAATGAAGCCTGCGCCCGGCTGATGGAGGAAAACGGCGGCCTGATCTGGAGCATTGTCCGCCGGTATTATGGCCGGGGGGTGGAACCGGAGGACTTATATCAGCTGGGCTGTCTGGGCTTTGTCAAGGCGGTGCGGGGATTTGACCCTGCCTTTGGCTGTCAGTTTTCCACCTATGCAGTTCCCAAAATTGCCGGGGAGATCCGGCGGTTTCTCCGGGACGACGGGCCGGTCAAGGTGAGCCGGGGCTTGAAGGAACGGGGCGCCCAGGTAAAAAGCGCCCGGGAGCGGCTGCTCCACACATTGGGACGGGAGCCGACCCTCAGCGAGCTGTCGGCAGAAACCGGCCTGGAGATGGAGGAAATTGCAGCTGCCGAGGAGGCAGGTCTGCCGGTGGCCTCCCTTCAGATGGAGACTGGAGACGGCCTTACCCTGGAGAGCGCTCTGGGCAGCGATGGCATGGAGGAGGGCATTGTGGAGCGGGAGGCCCTCCGGGGAGCCATTGAAAGCCTGCCTGACCGGGAGCGACAGGTGATTTTGCTGCGCTATTACCGGGGGATGACCCAGGAACGGGCCGCCCGTGTCCTGGGGGTCAGTCAGGTACAGGTATCCCGCATCGAACGGCGGGCAGTGGAAAAACTGAGGTATAAAATGGAAGAATAAAAGGATGATACCCGCTTGTTTTATGGGAAGTGAGGATTGAATTGCCCAGAAGAACATGATAGACTATACAGAGCCATTCCTGGCACGGAATCAGTAGAAAAGAAAGAAGTAGATTATTTGAACAATTTAAGGCAGAACAGAGAGATGATGGGTCTGAAGTCGCTGTCCTCCTGGATGGGGAGAGGGATGCAGGTCCTTTTTCTGGCCCTGTGTCTGTTTGCCCTGTGGGTTGGTATAGGTCAGAGCGGCCAGCACCTGAAGGCTTTTTTGTGGGCGGTTGTGGGTGTTGCAGCAGCTATTTGGGTGCTGCGCCCCTTTTGCCGTTGGAGTTCAAAGGTGGGTGTGGTACCGGCCTGGATTGCTTTGACCCTCCTTTGTCTGGTGGTCAAGGGCCTGTGGGTGGCGTTGGTACAGGTGCCGGTCTCGGGAGACTATGCGGTATTTTGGGGCTATGCAAATAGCCTGGCCCAGCAGGATACCATTCAGAGCGGACGGTATGTGGCCCTTTTTCCCCATATTTTTGGCTATGCCTCCTTTCTAAGCTGGTTTATTCGCCTGTTTGGTGCCATGCCCTTGCTGGCTCAGGCCATCAATGTGCTGTTGTCTGTCTGCTCGGGCAGTTTGCTGTTTGTGCTGGGGTGGAAATGGTGGGGTTTGCCTGCCGGAATATCCGCCTATCTGTTCTGGATTGCCTGCCCCTCTCAGACCATGTACAACAGTCTGATTCTCTCAGAACCGCTCTATACCACGCTGATCCTGGCCTTTTTCGTGCTGCTGACCCTTTTGACCCAGCGAGCCGGTACCATGGGCCGCCCAACAGTGTGGGGTATTCTGTGGGGCGTGGCCGCAGGGGGAATGCTGCGGTGGATCAACGGCATACGCCCCATTGCAGCCATTTTGCTGATTGCCGCTTTTTTATGGCTGCTGTTGCTGCGGTGTGAACACTTAAAAGAGCGGAATACCCGCTGGTGGGTATTGCCTTTCCTGCTGGTCATGACTGTGGTCTATGTGCTGACCGGTCCGCTCTGGAGCGGCCGCATTGCCCAGCGGATTGGAGAGGAGCCATCTTCTACCCCGGGGTACAGTATCCTGGTAGGCTTCAATCATGCTTCATCGGGGCAGTGGAACAGACAGGACAGTGAGACGCTCTATCGTTACAGCGATATCCCCGGAGTTACTGCCCAGCAGGCCCAGCAAGCCGCCATGGAGAAGGCGGTGGAACGGATTACCTCTGGAAAAATCAACTTTTTACAGCTGTTCCGGGAGAAAATCCGGGTCTTTCTGGGATCGGATAACAGCTGTGTTGCTTACTCTACGGCCGTGCTGCGGCATACAGACCTGTTGTCCAAGCTGTGCAACGGATTTTACTATGGCCTGCTGCTGCTTTCCCTGGGCGGATGCATTTGGATGTGGCGCAGCGGGAGAGGAACGGCCATGCTGCTGGCCCCCCTCTATGTACTGGGGCTGACCGGAGCACAGATGCTGGTGGAGGTTGCAGGCCGGTATCACTACTCCCTTCTGCCCATGCTGGTGCTGACCGCTCAGGCGGTGCTGTGGGGCAATGAGAGGGAGAACAGGAAACGGACAGTGTTCCAGAACAACAGCCCTGAAGTAAAGACAGAAAGAAGGAATCGTACCATGGCAGATACCCTGTATATTGTGGTTCCCTGCTACAACGAGGAGGAGGTTCTTCCGGAGACCTCCCGCCGGTTAAAGGAAAAGCTGGAGCATCTGATGGCAGCGGGAAAGATTTCCGAAGAAAGCCGGGTGCTCTTTGTCAATGACGGCTCCAAGGACCGCACCTGGGAGGTCATCTCCCAGCTTCATCAGGAATGCAGCCTCTTTTCCGGCGCCGATCTGAGCCGGAACCGGGGCCACCAGAATGCCCTGCTGGCAGGACTGATGACCGCAAAAGAGCGGTGTGATATGGCCATTTCCATGGATGCCGATCTCCAGGACGATATTGATGCCGTGGATGCCATGGTAGAGCAGTATTATGCCGGCTGCGATATTGTGTACGGTGTGCGCTCTTCCCGGAAAAAAGACACATTTTTCAAGCGGTTTACCGCAGAGGGATTTTACCGGGTGATGAATGCCATGGGGGCGGAAACGGTGTTCAACCATGCGGACTACCGCCTTATGTCCAGGCGGGCTCTGGAGGGGCTGGCGGAGTTCAAGGAGGTCAATCTGTTCCTCCGGGGCATTGTACCCATGATTGGCTATCCCACCGCTACTGTGGAATATGAGCGGGGAGAGCGCTTTGCAGGGGAGAGCAAATATCCCCTGAAAAAGATGCTGGCCTTTGCCATGGAGGGCATTACCTCGTTGTCGGTCAAACCTATCCGGATGATTACCCTGCTGGGCTTTCTGGTGTTTGCCATCAGTGTGGCCATGCTGATCTACTCCGTTGTCCGCTGGGCCATGGGAGACACCATCCTGGGCTGGGCCAGCCTGATCTGCTCGGTATGGGCCATTGGGGGACTGATTCTGCTGTCCCTGGGTGTCATTGGAGAGTATATTGGAAAGATCTATCTGGAGACCAAGGAGCGGCCCCGGTTCCTGCTGCGGGAAGTGCTGGAGGACAGAGATGGCAAAACTGATTGACAACAGTATCCCCAAGTTTTTGCTGGTGGGAGTGGGCAACACGCTGCTGTCCATGGCGCTCATGTTCCTGCTGGAGGGGCTGGGCTACTGGCCCTCCACTGCCATTGCCTATGTGGCGGGAGCTGTGATGAGCTTTTTCCTCAACCGGCATTTTACCTTCCACAGTCAGGAAACGTTGTTCCGCTCTGCCGTCAAGTTTACCATCAATGTGGCGGTATGCTATGTGGCGGCCTACGCCCTGGCCCAGCCCATTGCAGGGTGGGTGCTGGGCAGCACCGGGATGGAGCCGGTGTGGCAGGAGCGTCTGACCAAGCTGGGCGGCATGGCCCTGTACACCCTGCTCAACTACTTTGGACAGCGCTTCTTTGCCTTTCAGAAAAAGGGATAGGGCCGGTACGTTAAATTTGTGTGAACTTCCATCAAGTGCTCTTGCATCTGCTCCAAAATCAGGGTAGAATAGGGCCAGCACACAGGGGAGTCCTGCTGCAAGGAGGTAAGCGCTATGGCGTTTTTTGAGGAATGGAAGGACAAAGCCACCGACCTGGGCCGGGCGGGCATGGCCAAGTCCAAGCAGCTGATGGAGATTACCCGTCTGTCCATGAACAATGCCGGTGAGGAGGACGCAATCCGCAAGGCATTTCTGGAGATGGGCAAACTGTACTATGCCGAGCGGGGAGGCGCACCGGAGCCGGCCTATCAGGCCCTCTGTCAACGTGTGACCGCAGCACGCCGCACCATTGAGGAGAACAAGGCACGGATTGCCCAGCTGAAAAAGGAAGGCGTGTTGTCCGACGAAGATATTATTGAGGCTACCGCCGTGGTGCAGGATGAGGAAACCTGATCCTATGTGAGGTTGTATGCTCTGAAACGAGATAGAAAAAACACCCTGTCCGGGACACACAATCCGGACAGGGTGTTTTTACAGTGCGTTATTGCTTTTTCTTGCTGGCAATACAGCAGACCACACCAACCACAATCAGCACTGCGCCGATGATGATAAACATGGTACCGGGATTTGCAGTGCCGCTGCTCAGCAGGCTGTTGATCTGAGCCTCCAGGCTGTTGTTCTGGATGAAGCCGAACCCAGCGCAGCCCAAACCAGCGATGATCAAAATGATACCCAGAATAAACATGCTTGCAACTCCTTTCTTATCACTGCCCTCTCCCACAGCAACACATCAGACAACAAAACTGAATTGTGCAGGATGCTTTGCGGTGGGCTACACTCTGTAGCATCCTTATTATAGAAAAAGAAACTTCCAATGTCAATCTTTGCAGGCATAAATATTGTGGGAAAACCTGCGGGAAAAACGCTTTGACGTGGGTTGGAAAAAGGGCTATACTGAAGACAGAATAGGAGGTGTACCTTATGAAGCACATTGTGATTACCATCGGCCGGGAATATGGCTCGGGCGGCCGTCTGATTGCCAAGCAGCTGGCAGAGGAACTGGGCATCCATTTTTATGACAAGCAGCTCATTTCTGATGTGGCAAAAAAGACCGGCTTTTCCGAACAATTTATCCGCAACTCAGAGCATCAGCGCCCTACCAACAGCTTTATTTATGACCTCTATACCAGTATGAAGAGTCCTTCCGTACCTGACCAGGTATTTATTGCCCAGGCCAAGGTGATCAAAGAGGCGGCTCAGCGGGAATCCTGTGTCATAGTCGGCCGGTGTGCCGATTACATCCTCCGGGATATGCCAAACTGCCTGAAGGTCTTTATCAATGCGCCGTTGGACCAGCGGGTGCGCCGGGCAAGAGAGGAATATGGGGTGCAGGAAGCCAATCTGGAGAGCTTTGTACTGCGCCAGGATAAGGCCAGAGCCTCTTACTACAACTATTTTGCCACCGGACACTGGGGCCAGAGCCGGGAGTATGACTTGTGCATCAACAGCCGTATTGGAATTGACAATGCGGTAGCCGTCATTCGGGCGGCGGCGGAAGGGTCTGACTTCTGACGGGGTAAGATCAATCAAAGAGCCTGCTGCAAGCTTGCAGCAGGCTCTTTTTAGCGCCGGGCGGAAAACTGGGTGACATCGTTGATCCAGGCCCGAGAGCGAAAGCGGGGGACACCAATGAGAAATTTTGTAATTTGCTCCATAATGACCCCAAAGTATACCCAGAAAATACCCCATCTCAGAACCAGGCCAAAGAGGGCAGACAGAGGGAGAGCGACCAGCCACAGAGGGCATACGTCAATCAAGGAGGCGGCCCGCACATCTCCCCCACCTCGCAGCACGCCTACCGTATTGACCGAGTTGAAGGCCCGGAGGGGGAGACAGATGCCGATCATAGTCAGCATCATGGTGGCAATGTGGCTGGCAGTGCTGGACAGTGAGAAAAGCGGGTAAATAAAAAGAGGGAAGAGGGTATGGGCGCCCACCACCAGAAAAAGGCCGATGCCCAGGCCGCACAGCATGGCCAGGGTGTTCAGAGTGGCGCCAATTTCATAGATTTGCGCCCGCCGTCCGGCTCCCAGCTCCCGTCCGATGATGATGGCAGTGGTGCCGCCTACGGCAAAGATGGCCACAGTACACAGGTCCTCCAGATTGCCGGCCAATGCCCGGGCGGCCAGAATTTCAGTGGAACCATCCATATGGCCCATCACCACCTTATGCATGGAGGTTCCCAGACCCCACAGGGTTTCGTTGAGGACCACCGGGCCGGAGTAGTGGAGAAATTTTCCGATCAGGGGCCGTCCGGGACGGATCAGAATGGTGGGACGCAGCTGAAACCGGCGGTTGGTAAGGGCATATGCCAGGGTAATGATAAATTCCAGAATCCGGGAAAGAAGAGTGGCAAAAGCGGCCCCTTCCACCCCAAGGGCGGGAGCGCCCAGATTGCCGAAAATAAAGACCCAGTTCAAAAAGGTATTGGCACTCATGGAGGTGGCAAAGACCACCATACCCAGCTTGGGGTTTTCCATGGAGCGGTGAGCGCCTACATAAACCCCGGTCAGACTGTTGAACAGGTAGGAGGGGCCTACAATGCGGGCATACTGGGCGGCCAGGGGGATCAGCTCCTGATTGTCGGTCAGCATACCCATGAGCTGGGTGGGAAAAAGGCACATGATGGCTGCAAACAGAGCGGCAATGGCCCCCGCCACATAGCAGCCCAGACCGATGACCCGGTTGATGGTGTCGGTATCCCCTTTGCCCCAGAATTGACTGATCAGAACAGAGGAGCCGCTTTGCAGGCCAAAGATCACCAGCTGAATGACAAATACCGGCGTGTTGGCAACCTGCACCGCCGCCAGGGGAGCCTCTCCCAAAGCGCCCACCATAAAGGTGTCCACCAGTCCCAGCAGGGTGGTACACAGATTTTGCAGCAAAATAGGCAGTGCCAGAAAAAGAACCTGACGATAAAAAGCCTTGCCTCGATTCAGATAGGAAAACACAGCTTCACCTCATTGCGATGCGGGTCCGGGTAATGTAGGTCAGCGCTGCCGCCAGAGCGTCAGCCTCTGCCGGGGTGCTGTCAGGTCCGAAAGAAACACGCAGGATTCCCATCAGGGTACGTTTCGGCAGCCCCAGGGCAGCAAACACATGGCTGGGCTTTCCCTTATGGCAGGCAGAACCGGAGGATACATAGATCCCCTGATCGGACAGATCCCGCACCAGCATTTCGCTGGGATAGCCGGGGAGGGAAATGGCGCAGATGTGGGGGGCATCTCCGGGACTGATGACCTCCAGGCCGGGTACTTGCTGCAACACCTTCAGGGCATGTTCTTTGACAGACTGGATGTGGGCGGCGGTATCCTCTCCCCAGGCCTGACAGGCAGCGGCCAGAGCGGCAATCTGAGCGGTGGGTTCGGTGCCGGAGCGCAGCCCCTCTTCCTGTCCGCCGCCCAGCAGCATGGGCTTCAGGCGCAACCCCTTACGGATGTATTGCAGCCCGATGCCCTTGGGCGCCCGGATTTTGTGACCGCTGATGGTAAGTAAATCCACGCCCAATCCCTTGGGTGTAAAGGGTACTTTTAAAAAGCCCTGTACCGCATCGCAGTGCAGCAGAGCGGGAGAACCGCTGGATTTGATGGCCTGTGCAGCCTGGGCCACCGGCTGGAGGGTACCCAGTTCATTGTTGACCAGCATCATGGAAACCAGCACCGTGTCAGGACGGAGGGCAGCGGCCAAGTGGTCTGGGGAGATATGGCCGGAACGATCGGGTTTCAGATAGGTCACTTCATACCCCTGGGCTGCCAGTGCTTTGACAGGCTCCAGGACAGCGGTGTGTTCAATGGCCGTGGTAATGATATGTTTGCCAATCCGTTTGCCAAAGTCTGCGGCTGCCTGAATGGCCCAGTTATCCCCCTCTGTGCCGCAGGAGACAAAGGTCAGCTCCTCCGGCAGACAGCCCAGACGTCCGGCAAGGATGGCCCGCCAGGTTTTGACCTGATTGGCAGTTTCCAGACCCAGAGCATACCGGGCAGAGGGGTTGCCGTATCCGGTGGTCATGGCTGCCAGAGCGGCCTGGGCGGCCTGGGGACATACCGGAGTAGTGGCGGCGTGGTCCAAATAGATGGGCATGATGGTCACCTCAGACAAAAAAGTGGCTGTTTCGCAATCACTCATTGTATCCTCCGCCAGTCAAAAAGTCAAGAGAGCTTCTGATGATAAAACAGACGGTACGGTTTTCCCAATATGCCTTGACAAGGAAGAGGAACCATAATATACTCTGACCTGCTAGGAAATAATTTGACTGAAATAGAAAGGAAGAATACCATATGAGCGCAATTAAGCTGCATGAAAATCTGTGGTCGGTGGGTGTGCTGAATCCTACTCTCCGGGTATTTGATATTGTGATGGAGTCCAAGTATGGAACTTCCTACAATGCCTATTTGCTCACTGGAGAGAAAAATGTTCTCATTGAGACGGTGCATACCGACTATTTTGAAGAATATGTGGACAACATCCGCCAGATCATTCCGCTGGAGGATGTTGACTATCTGATTATGAACCACAACGAGCCGGACCACTCAGGCAGCGTTTCCAAGCTGCTGGCCTCCTGTCCCAAGCTGGAGATCATCGCCACGAAAGCAGGGAAAAAGCACCTGCAGGATATTACCAACAATCCCAACCTGCCCTGCCGGGCGGTAGCTGCCGGGGATACCTTGCATCTGGGGGATCGTGTGCTGGAGTTTATCCCCGCCCCTATGCTACACTGGGCCGACTCCATGTTTACCTGGGACAGCAAGGACAAGACGCTGTTTACCTGCGATTTCCTGGGCTGCCATTTTTGCGAGCCTACCATGCTGGATCGGAAGATCCATGCAAAAGAGGCCTATGAAGGCGAGTTTGCCTACTATTATGCCGGGATATTCGGGCCCTTTAAACCCCATGTGCTGGCCGGTCTGGACAAGATGCCTGCCGAGGCTCAGCTGGTATGCCCCAGTCATGGCCCTTGCCTGACAGAGACCATTGCCCGGGCCAAGGAGCTGTACCGCATCTGGAGCACTCCAGAGGCCAAAAATCGGCGTACCGCCTTTGTGGTATATGCCTCTGCCTATGGCTATACCCGTACCCTGGCAGAAACTGCGGCCAAGACGCTGGAGGAAGAGGGGTATGCCGTTACACTGGCAGATGTCACCGTCGCATCTCCCGCCTATTGTGTGGAGATGGCCCATAAGGCCGACGTGCTGCTGGTAGGCTCTCCCACCATCAACCGTGCCGCTCCCAAGGCAGTATGGGACGTGCTTACCTCTATTGACCCCATCAACCTGAAAGGTAAGGCTGCCGGCGCCTTTGGCGCCTACGGCTGGAGCGGTGAGGCTGCACCTATGCTCCACTCCTTCCTGACCCAGCTCCGCTATGCCACCCCAGAGGCCCCCTTCCGGGTTCTGTTCACGCCTACCCAGGCCGATCTGGATGCCATGGCAGACTACGCCCGCAGCATCGCTGCTCTGTGTACCGTTCCGGTGGATGCCCCCAAAGCGGAGGGGGAGAAGTGGGTGTGCTCCCTGTGCGGCTACATCTACGACCCCGCCGAAGGAGATGCCGCCCATGGTGTGGCTGCCGGCACCC
>CALWOK010000120.1 GCA_944383125.1 uncultured Flavonifractor sp. | reverse complement strand
CTTTGTCTATCTGGTGTGCTGGCTGGTCTTTTTTTTTCTGGGGGTGGGATTTGCCCGGCCCTTCCTGACCCTCTTCTCCCAGATACCCCGGCAGGTGGAATATGGGGTGCAGTATCTGTCCATTGTTACCGGCCTGTCCATTGGGGTGTGTATGCAGTTTGCCGGGGAACGCACCCTCCAGGCCACCGGCAATACGGTAGGCCCCATGTTCATTCAGGGCATCGGAGCGGTGGTCAACCTGGTGCTGGACCCGCTGTTTATTTTTGGACTGGGGCCTTTCCCCAGAATGGAGGTGGCAGGGGCGGCCCTGGCTACTGTGCTGGGACAGATTGTGGGGCTGGCAACCGGGTTTTTCCTGGTGCACCGCTCCCCTCACATCAAGTTGTCCTTCCGGGGCTTCCGGCCCAGCCGTGAGATTATTGGTACCATGTTCCGGGTCGGCTTTCCGGCCATTCTGATGCAGGCACTGTCCAGCGTCATGACGGTAGGGATGAATCTGCTGCTCCAGCTATTCACCCCATACGGCGTTTTCATTCTGGGAGCCTATTTCAAAATCCAATCCTTTATTTTCATGCCCCTCTATGGCATCACCAATGCACTGGTACCCATCATCAGCTTCAACTATGGAGCAAAAAGCCGCAGCCGTATTACCGGCACCATTCAGTTTTCCCTCACTTTGACAGTGGCCATCATGGGGCTGGGTACGCTGCTTCTGATGGCGCTGGCAGGTCCGGTGCTTACGCTGTTTGATGCAGCAGGCCCTCTGCTGGAGGAGGGGACGGCAGCCTTGCGGATGGTTGCGCTGTCCTTTTTGTGTGCGGGGGTATCCATTGTACTGTGCTCTGCCCTCCAGGCGATGGGCGCTGCAAACGAAAGTCTGGCGATTTCCCTGCTGCGCCAGGTGGTGGTGCTTTTGCCTGCCGCATATTTCCTGGGGATGGTGCAGGGGTCCCTGGTGTGGCTGGCCTTTCTGGCGGCAGAGGTCATCTCTTGTGTGGCTGCCCTCCTGCTGTACCGGAGGACATACCGGCAAAAAATTGTGTTTTAAAGGAAACATCCAGCAGTGCACAGGTGCTGCTGGATGTTATGCTGTAAATAACACCACGGTATTGAGGGACAGGCAGGTGACTTTTTGCGTTGCACTATTGATGGGTTTCCCATTTGCAGTCGGTAATTTCCATCTGACGGAACAGGGCGCAGAAGGAGGAATCCTCCGGGCTGCAGGCATAAATTCCAAAGGAGATCTCTCCATCGCCGTTGCACAGGTGACAGATGCGCATTTGACGAAAGTGAATTCCGTCCTGGCTGCACTCGATGCAGTAGTCACTCTCTCGTCGGCTGAGCCGGTACCACATTTCCTTTACATTGGCAGGAATATCAGTTGTGGCCCAATCGGAATATCCATGATTGGTTACAACGCTGCCCAGCCGCTGAAAGGTTTCATTCTCATATTCAATGGATGCCTTCAGCCAGTTTTCACTGTCCAGATAAACAGCGATGCCGCATTGATCAAAACGATGCCCACTGTTAAACTGTGTCCTGACGCTAAAGGAAAAAAATTTCTCTTTTGTACGGACTTGAAGCACAGGGGCGTTATCGTTCCGGAATCCGTAGTAGGTGCGCTGCCACAGGTCGGTATATGGCTCTGTCACAATCTCGACGGTGTCCGGGGTTACTGTGACCTGGGTGGGTTTTCTTGTCCAGTGCAGCTCCTGTGATAAAAAATGTGCCATACTGAGTTCTCCTGAATCCATTTGTTGTTGGACAGTATGGGGGTACTGCCTCTTGAGGGGGATCTGCTGCTATAACAAACCATACTGGTGATACTTTCCGATATGCTATCATTATGCCATTGAGCAGGGGAAAACACAACCCTGCCTTTTGAAAGAAGCTGTGGAAGATTTGATCTCGCCGCCTGCGGGTTTTGTGTAGCCTGATGAAAGAAAACAGAAGAACCGCAACTTTCATACACATGGCAGTAAAGTTACGGTTCTTCTTTGGCGGAGGTGAAGAGATTTGAACTCTTGCGCCGGCAAAACCGACCTACCGGATTTCGAATCCGGACCCTTCAACCACTTGGGTACACCTCCGGGTATGGGAACAGGGTGCCGCTGGACTTGGAGGGAGGCGGGGCAACCCTGTGTTACAGACGTTACATAGAATACTCTATTTTTGCCCGGTTGTCAATATTGCAGACCACTTCAAAATAGGGTATAATGCATCCGTACTGATTTCTTTCCGGCAGATGACCAAAAGGGGGTACCATGGACGAGTTAAAGCGACGGATGATCAATGAAGCGGTGGTTGGAGAGGGAGATATTATTCATGTAGATATGTTCCTGAACCACTGTATGGATATGGATTTAATGGAACGGATGGGAAATACCCTGGCCAAGCGCTACAGGGGGGAACGGATTACCAAGGTACTTACCGCCGAAAGCTCGGGCATTGCCCTCGCCTGCTTTACTGCCCGGGCCTTGGACGTGCCGGTCATATATGCCAAGAAGTTTCAGACCGGCTATATCGATCCCGACGTCTACTCTGCCGAAACCCATTCCTTTTCCATGGACAAATCCTATACGCTGCGGGTTTCCAAAAAATATCTCCATGAAGATGACACCATTCTGTTGGTGGATGACATCCTGTCCAACGGTCAGACCATACTCAGCCTGCTGGAGCTTGTCTCCAAGTCCAGGGGAGAGGTGGCTGGCGTAGGGGTAGCCATTGAAAAATCCATGCGGGACGGCGGCCGTGTGCTGCGCAGTATGGGTATCCGTGTGGAAGCGCTGGCTACGGTACAGGCCATTCAGCAGGGTCAAATCATTCTGGCATAAAAGAAAGGCGCATATATGAAAGAGCAGTCCCAAACTCCGCTGCCCAATGCATTTCCCCTCTTCAACGGCATCCGCTTTTCTGCCGTCGATAAAAACCGGGGAGAGGCCGTTCTGGAAATTGGTCCCAACAGCCTGAACCCCTACGGTTTGCTCCACGGCGGTGTCTACTATACCATGGCAGACTGCGCAGGGGGTGCAGCCTGCCGGACGGACGGGCGCAGATATGTCACCCTTCACGGCGGCATTGATTTTATCCACGGAGTGCGCAGCGGCACAGTAACCGCTGTGGCCGTGGTACGCCACCGGGGGAAGTCCACCTGTCAGGTTGCCGTTGATCTCACCGATGAGGCGGGAACCCTGTTGGCTACCGGTGATTTTACCTTTTTCTGTCTGGATCAGCACTGAGCAGAGGGTCTGCTGCAGCCGGTTGCAGCAGGTCCTTTTTCTCTACTGCGCATCCGGCAGCTGCCCGGTTGCCTGCTCTCCCATCCAGAGCTGCCAGGCCACCGCAGCGCCCAGAGGATAGAGAATCAGTCCGCTGAGGCCGGACAGCCGAAAGCCCAGATACATGCTGAGCAGACCGAAGAGGGGCGGCAGACCCACCTGACGGCCCACCAGACGTGGCTCCAGAATGCTGCGGTTCAGGGTGATGGTACCCCAGAGGAGCAGCAGGCCGATGCACAGCGGAACCTGTCCCAGCAGTAAGGCAACCCCTCCCCAGGGGATCAATACCACACCGCTTCCCAAGACCGGCAGAGCGTCTGCCAGGGCAACCAGACCTGCCAGCAGCAGGGCAGGCTCCACCCCTAACAGCAGCAGGCCTGCGGCGGACCATCCGAAGCAGGCAAGGGCCAGGATACCCTGCGCACGCAGCCAGCTGCCGACAGCCCGTCCGATGGCCTGCCGCCAGTGTGCCAGCCGCTGCTGCCAGCCAGGGGGCAGGGTAGCCGCCGCTGCGGCCAAGCCCTCCCGTCCCGCACTCAAAAAGTACAGGGAGAGCACCACGGTGAACAAAAAAAGTCCGGCTTCCGGTAATCCGGAAAGCCACTGGACTGCACCGGCCGCTGCAGCGCCCCCCAACCAGCCCGGCAGTGCCAGCAGCTGCCGGGCTATAGCTTGTGCAATCTGCTGGGCGTCATGCTGGATCTGGGGCGGCAAGGCGGTCAGCAATCCCTCGATCCACCCGTTGATTCCCTGGGCAATCCCGTCCAGCTGGAGCAGCAGCTCCGGCAGCTGCCTTGCCAGCTGGATAGCCTCATAACACAGCCGCCACAGCAACAAAGCGCCGCTGCCCGCCGTCAGGAGTACCAGTCCGGCGGTGCATAACATTGCCCCCCACCGCCGAGGTATTCCAAAGCTCTGCCGGAAGAGACGTACCAGCGGCTCAATCAGGCAGGCGCCTCCGGCACCCAGCAGAAAGGGCAGCATCAGGGGCAAGGCCCAGGTGGTGCCAATCCACAGACCTCCCAACACCAGTCCCACCCATAACAGACGTAGGACTCTCCGCAGATATCGCTCCTGCTCCATAGCCACACCTCCTGGTTATGTATAAAATATCCAAAATTTCTCTGATTTTCAGGTGAGAAATTGGCGTCTATTGTGCAGATGATACTTGCAGGAAAGACTTTATTGTGCTAAAATAGACCGCAGCCCAAATACAAATGCTTTTGTATCACGGACAAAAAGGAGGCCATAGCATGGGTAAGGCACCGGGCTATTTCATTGTGGAGGCCAGCGCACTGCCGGAGGTCTTTCTCAAGGTTGCTGAGGCCAAGCGCCTGTTGGAAACCGGGGAGGCCGGGGCGGTCAACCAGGCGGTACGCCGGGTGGGGATCAGCCGCAGTGCATTCTATAAATACAAAGATGCCCTCCGCCCTTTCAACGATATGCTCCATGGCCGTATCGTCACCTTTCAGATTGTACTGAGAGATGAGCCTGGCATCCTGTCTGCTGTCCTGAATATTTTTGCCGCCACCGGCGGGAATATTCTGACCATCAATCAGGCCATTCCTGTCAACGGCTGTGCAGTGGTTACGATTGGTGCAGAGACCTCTGCGCTCCAGCTGCCTATGGAGGAGCTTCTGGAGCGTCTGCTCCAGGCAGACGGTGTGCTGCGGAGCGAAGTGATCTCTGGTTAAGATCCGGTACCTGGAGGAGGTATAGAAATGGTGAATGTAGCAATTCTGGGCTTCGGTGTGGTAGGCTCCGGCGTGGCGGAGGTTCTGGCAACCAACGAGTCTCACATTGACAGCAAGGTGGGAGAACCGGTCCGCCTGAAATATATTCTGGATGTACGGGACTTCCCTGACAGCCCCTTTGGGGATAAAGTCATCCATGACTTTGCTGTGATTGAGCAGGACCCTGAGGTCAATGTGGTGGTGGAGACCATCGGCGGGGCAAGGGTGGCCCTGGAGTTTACCCGCCGGGCCTTGATGGCGGGAAAAAGTGTGGTGACGTCCAACAAGGAACTGGTGGCCGAACATGGCTGTGAGCTGCTCCAGCTGGCGCAGGAACACGGCGTGAGCTATCTGTTTGAGGCCAGTGTGGGGGGCGGTATCCCCATCATCCGTCCGTTGAACCAGTGCCTGGCCGCCAATGAAATCGAGGAGATTTCAGGTATCCTGAACGGCACCACAAACTATATTCTTACCCGGATGATTCGGGCGGGGCTGAGCTTTGAGGCTGCGCTGAAAGAAGCCCAGGCCAACGGTTATGCCGAGCAGGACCCCACCGCCGATATTGAAGGCCATGACGCCTGTCGGAAAATCTGTATTCTGGCCTCTCTGGCTTTTGGCCGTCATGTCTATCCCAGACAGGTACCCACTGAGGGGATTACCGGTGTTACCCTGGCCGATGTGGCCTATGCCGATGCCTGCGGCAAAAAAATCAAGCTGCTGGGCCGGGCCATCCATCGGCCAGACGGCAAGGTGTGCGCCTTTGTAGCCCCTCACCTGGTGGATGGAGAAAATCCCCTCAGCGGAGTGGAGGATGTGTTCAACGCCATCTCTGTGCGGGGCAATGCCATCGGTGATGTCATGTTCTACGGCCGGGGGGCTGGCAAGCTGCCCACTGCCTCTGCAGTGGTGGCCGATGTGATTGACGCCGCCCGGCACCGGGAGGAGAAAAAGTGCATGTTCTGGTCTGAGGGGGGCGAGGATGTGGCGGTGCTTCCGGAGGATCTGGAGAGCGTATGGTACGTCCGTACCGAGGGCCGGCTGGAATATGTCAAAGCCGCCTTCCCCGATTGTCCTCTGCTGCCCCGTGCGGGAGCGCCTGTCAATGAATTTGCCTTCCTGACGCCTGCCATGACCCGGGCACAGCTGGATGAAAAGCTTGCCATGCTGGCGCCCTGCTCGGTGTTCCGGGTGATGGACTGAGCGCATAGGATATTGCAAGAGATTTTACCTGATTTAGGGGGTATAAACGCCAATGGGACTCATCGTACAAAAATTTGGCGGCAGCTCTGTGGCTGACGCCGACCGCATCCGCAATGTTGCCCGTATTATTACGGAAACCTATCGCCGGGGCCACAGCGTGGTGGCAGTGCTCTCCGCCCAGGGAGATACCACCGACGACCTGATCGCCAAGGCCGCCGAAATCAATCCCAACGGGTCCAAACGGGAGATGGATATGCTCCTGTCCACCGGCGAGCAGATTTCCTGTTCCCTGTGTGCCATGGCCATTGAGGCTATGGGCTATCCTGTCATCTCTCTGACAGGCTGGCAGGCCGGCTTCCGCACCAACTCCGTTTATGGTGACGCCCGCATCAAGCGGCTCAATACCGAGCGGGTGCTGGCGGAGCTGGATAAAAAGACCATTGTCATCGTCACCGGCTTCCAGGGGCTGAACAAGTATGAGGATATCACCACCCTGGGCCGTGGCGGCTCCGACACCTCCGCTGTGGCTTTGGCCGCTGCCCTCCGGGCCGATCTGTGCCAGATTTATACCGATGTGGACGGCGTATATACCGCCGATCCCCGCCATGTCACCGGCGCCTTCCAGCTCAGTGAGATTACCTATGACGAGATGCTGGAGCTGGCTACCCTGGGCGCCCAGGTGCTCCACAACCGCTCTGTGGAAATGGCAAAGCGCTATAACGTCAATCTGGAGGTGCTCTCCAGCTTTACCGGCAAGCCCGGGACCAAAGTCAAGGAGGTTGCAAAAACCATGGAAAAAATGCACATCAGCGGGGTTGCCTGCGATAAGAATGTGGCCCGTCTGGCCATTGTAGGTCTGGCCGACCACCCCGGCATTGCCTTTAAAATTTTCTCTCTGCTGGCCAAGGAAAAGGTCAATGTAGACATCATCCTTCAGTCCATTGGCCGCAACAATACCAAGGATATCAGCTTTACGGTAGGCAAGCAGGATATGGAGCGTTCCAAGGCAGTGCTGGAGGCCAACAAGGCCAACCTGGGCTTTGACCACATTGATGTGGATGACTCCATTGCCAAGGTATCCATTGTGGGCGCCGGTATGATCCATAATCCCGGTGTGGCCGCCAAGATGTTTGAAGCGCTGTACAATGCCGGCATCAACATCAATATGATTTCCACCAGTGAGATCAAGGTTTCTGTGCTGGTGGATCTTGCCGAAGCCGACCGTGCGGTTCAGGTCATCCACGACCGCTTTTTCCATGAGTTCGGCGGCAACTGAGCCACAGAAAAAACCGGCCCTTGGGCCGGTTTTTTTGTACCATATCAAGCCAGAACTTTGACCACGGCCTTTTCCACCTGGACGGGTCCCTGGCGCTGTACCTTTACCATGTGGACGTCCTCAGGAAAGACAATCAAAAGGGTGCCGGGCGCCATGGAGAACCAGGTATCAACCGGCCCCTCAAAGCCGACAAAATCACTGGCCGGGTCCTGTGTGGTGGGGGTAAGCCGGGCCACGTCGCTGACGCCGATGCGCTCCTCACCGGAGAGCACCACATGGATATCTGCATACTGCACATGGCCTTCCCATGCGGCCTCCTCTTCCGGCAGGGTGGTATAGCCGAAGCGGTTGATGTATACGTTCTCTCCGTCCACCTCGTTGCGGCCAGGGGTGAGCTGGGACAGATTGGCCTTCAGCAGGTAGTCAATGGCGGTGTCCAAAGGGGCGCTGATGCCCCGATACCGGGAAAGCCGGTCAAAGGTAGTATAAATCATGGGATACGCCTTCTTTCTCTTGCGTTTTCAGCAGTGCTGTTTGTAGTGCTGATAAAATTCCAGAGTATCCGGGGGAAGGGGACAGGTGCGGCCTGTCCAGCTGGACAGATAGGCCCCCTGGATGATCTCAAGCGAGTGTACCCCCTGGTCAAAGGGGCAGGCCAAGGGCTGATTGCCGAGTGCGGCCTGGGCAAAATTCTCCAGCATGGCAGCCTGCTGCACTTTGTTATCGCTGTCATCAAAGGTGAGCACAGATTCCCTGGCT
The DNA here is from genome assembly GCA_944383125.1 of uncultured Flavonifractor sp. GTDB lineage: Bacteria > Bacillota > Clostridia > Oscillospirales > Oscillospiraceae > Flavonifractor. The sequence goes on along the minus strand of CALWOK010000120.1, from coordinate 2,002 downwards.
GCCACTTTGTCAAAGGGAGAGGGGCAGGTTCTGGCAAAGGTGCGCTCGTCTTCCTCCAGCTGAAGGATGCGCACCTCGCTGTCCTCCCGGATGGTGATGCGCCCCTTTGTGCCGCACAGCTCCAGCAGGTTGGTACCGGGGCATTCGTGAGCGGAAGCAATGAAGTGACCGTGCGCTCCATTGGGGTATTCCAGGAACAGTTCCGCTTCATTTTCCACCTGAATATTCCGATCCACCGTAGAGCAGCGGGCAAGCACCTTGCTGGGCATACCACACAGCCATTGCAGCAGATCCAGCTGGTGAGAAGCCTGGGTCATCAGGATGCCGCCGCCCTCACTGCTCCAGGTACCCCGCCAGGGGCTGGTGCCGTAGTAGGCATGGGTGCGGTACAGATTGGTGATCAGCCAGGTGGCACGCACCAGCTCTCCTGCCACACCCTGCTCCAGCAGAGCCTTGACTTTGCGGTAGGCCCCGGCCATGCGCCGGTTGTACATCACGCCGCAGACCACTTCAGGCCGCTGCTGGAGCAAACGCTGTACCGCTCGCACCTCTTCCATATGGACGCCCACCGGCTTTTCTACCAGTACCGGCAGACCTCGTTCCAAGGCTGCCAGAGTCATTGCAGGGTGTGTCATATGGGGGGTACAGATCATGACGCCGTCTACGCTGCCGGAATCCAGCATAGCCTCATAGTTGGTAAACTGGGCCGCAGCAGCCAGAACAGGATAGGCGGCCACCGCCCGCTCCATGCTCTGAGGGCTGCGGCTGCTCATGGCAGTAATCTGAATGGAGGGTACCTGCCCGCTGCAAATCAGCTCCAGGTAATCCATGGCGATCATCCCAATGCCGGCAATTCCCAATCGAAACATAATAAACCCTCCTTTTTCAGCGGTCAGTTCTGGAAGGCAGCCGTTACCTGTCCCGCCTGTTGTGTCACCACAATGGGGTGCTGCTGGGCCGTGTCCTGGGTGGGATAGTCTGCTCTGTAGTGGCTGCCACGGCTTTCCCGCCGGAGCAGGGCCGCTTTCAGCACACACTGGGCCGTGGTCAACTGCCGGGCCAGACGGTATGTGGAGACACATGGGGCTGCGGTCTGGTCTGAAGCGGACAGGATGGCGTGGGACAGGGCTTCAACTTGGTTGCAGGTGGCCGTCAGTCCCTCCTCTGTCCGCAACACCATGGCATGGCGGAACATAGCATCCTGCAGGATTCGGATGGCGCCGGCAGGATCGGGATGGGACAGAGGGGAAAACTCCACTTGCCCCACAGGCTGGGGCGTCTCTGCACAGGCGGCGGCCGCCGCCTGTCCTGCCCTTCCCCCAAAGACCAGTCCATTGGCAGTGGACAGGCCGCCGATGCGGTCGGCGCCGTGCATTCCGCCGGTCACTTCACCGCAGGCAAACAGGCCGGGTACGCCGGTAAAGGTGTTGCGGTCAATGGCGATACCGCCGTTGGCGGCGTGGGCAAAGATACCGATGTGAATGGCGTCGGACGCCGTCAGGCCCTTTTCCCGCTCCAGCCAGTCAAAGTAAGTGGTGATAAACTCCGGCGGATGGTCCACCATCTCCTGTGCATATGTGACCTCAACACCCCTCTCGTCTGCCAGAAAAGCCCGGAACAGAGCCAGATCCACCTCCCGGGAGGCAAGACGGGCCGTAAAGGGCCCATGGCTGGAGCGCAGCTCCAACAGCGCTTGGGAGGCCTGGCCAGGGGGCAGAAGGGGAGTGCCGTCTGCCTTGCGCATCTTGGTAAAACGGAAGGTCTTTTCATTGAATATGGTTTTGGGGGCAGGATGGAGGTAGCCAGGCATCATCTGCATGAACTCCATATTCACCAGCTTACAGCCAACCTCCAGTGCCAGAGCCTGCCCTTCTCCCGCAACATCACCGGTACACAGATGGTAGCGGAACAGGCTGCCGTAGCCGCCGGTGGCCAGCACCACAGCCCGGCAGCCCAGGTAACGTATCCGGCCCTCCCAAGCGGCAACCACACCCTGTACCCG
>CALWOK010000119.1 GCA_944383125.1 uncultured Flavonifractor sp. | reverse complement strand
GCACAATGCGCTGACGGGTGCGGCTTACCTCGGGATCGGGTACCGGCACAGCGGACAGCAGGGTCTTGGTATAGGGGTGGATGGGATTGCGGTTCAGCTCATAGCTCTCCGCCAGCTCCACCAGAGTCCCCAGGTACATGACGCCGATGCGGTTGGAGATGTGGCGCACCACAGACAGGTCGTGGGCAATGAACAGGTACGTCAGGCCCAGGTCCTGCTGCATGTCCTCCAGCATGTTGACCACCTGAGACTGAATGGACACGTCCAGAGCGGAAATAGGCTCGTCACACACAATAAACGCGGGGCGGACCGCCACGGCGCGGGCAATGCCCACACGCTGCTGCTGACCGCCGGAAAACTCATGGGGGTAGCGGTTGGCGTGCTCGGTGTTCAGACCTACCCGGGCCAGCAGTTCCTTGATGCGGTCGGTGCGGTCCTTCTTGCTGGGACACAGCTTGTGGATGTCCAGAGCTTCGCCAATGATCTCGCCCACCGTCATGCGGGGGTCCAGAGAGGCGGAGGGGTCCTGGAAGATGATCTGCATCTTGCGCCGGTAGGGCAGCATATTGACGGCGGTGGGCTTGGGTACCTTCACATGGACCATCTGGCCCTGGTCGTCCTTCTGCCAGGGGTCCTCCCCTTCAAAGATGGGCTGACCGTCATAGATAATCTTGCCCGACGTGGGGGGATGGAGCTGAAGAATGGTGCGGCCCAGGGTGGTCTTGCCGCAGCCCGACTCGCCCACCAGGCCCAGAGTCTCGCCCCGCTTGATAAAGAGGGACACATCTTCTACGGCCTGGACGCCGGGGCCTTTCAGACCCTTGATGCCAAAGTATTTCTTCAGGTGCTCGACCTGAACGAGGATCTCATTCTGCTCACTCATGGTCGCTCACCTCCTTGCTGGTGTCGGCAGTCTTGTCCTGCTTCTGCTGGTTGAGCTGATCCTGCACCCGCAGCCAGCAGGCGGCCCGGTGGTTGTCGCCCAGCTCCACATAGGGGGGCATCTTTTGCAGGCAGATCTTCATGGCGTACTCACACCGGGGGGCAAAGGGGCAGCCCTCGGGGGGATTGAGCATATCCACGGGGGTACCCTCGATGGGAATCAGGCGCTCATAGCTCTCAGCGTCCACACGGGGCATGGAGCGCAGCAGGCCCATGGTGTAGGGATGGCCGGGCTTGTAGAAGATATCGTCCACAGGTCCCTGCTCCACCATCTTGCCGGCGTACATGACGGAAACCTTATCGCAGATTTCGGCCACCACACCCAGGTTGTGGGTGATAAAGATAATACCCATGTGGGTTTTCTTCTGAAGCTCCTTCATCAGCTCCAGAATCTGGGCCTGAATGGTCACGTCCAAGGCGGTGGTAGGCTCGTCGGCAATGAGCAGCTGGGGATGGCAGATCAGGCCCATGGCGATCATGACACGCTGGCGCATACCGCCGGACAGCTCATGGGGATACTGCTTCATCCGCTTTTCCACGTTGTTGATGCCCACCAGCTCCAGCATTTCCATGGCACGCTTGGCGGCTTCCTCCTTGGAAACCTGCTTGTCGTGGGCCTTCAGGGCCTCAATGAGCTGGTTGCCGATGGTGTACACAGGGTTCAGGCAGGTCATGGGGTTCTGGAAGATCATAGCCACCTTGTTGCCCCGCAGCTCGATCATCTCGCTCTTGCTCTTGGCCAGAACGTCCTCCCCCTCCAGGGTGATGGAGCCGCCCACCACCTTGCCGGGAGACTGGAGCAGGCCAATGATGGAGTAGGCCTCCACGCTCTTGCCCGAGCCGGACTCGCCCACAATGCCCATGACCTCGTCATAATTCAGGTCGTAGCTGATGCCGCCCACCGCCTTGACCTCACCGGCGGGGGTGAAGAAGGAGACGTGGAGGTCCTTCACTTCCAGCAGCTTGCCGGTTTTCTGTTTCTCTTCCATAATGTCTCCTCCTTTCTTACTTCTTCAGCCGGGGATCCAGGGCGTCCCGCAGGCCGTCGCCGAACAGGTTCAGGCAGAGGATCATGACGCTCAGGATGGCGGCAGGAATGAACAAACGATAGGGATAGCTGGTCAGACCGCTCAGGGCGTCCGAGCACATGGAGCCCAGGCTGGTCATAGGAGCGGACACGCCCATGCCCAGGAAGGACAGGAAGGACTCGGTGAAAATAGCAGAGGGAATTTGCAGGAAGGTGGTGGTGACAATCTGGCCCACACAGTTGGGCAGCAGGTGGCGCTTGATGATGCGCCCGCCCTTGGCGCCCAGAGCCCGGGCGGCGGTGACATACTCCTGCTGCTTCAGCTGGAGAATCTGTCCACGGATGATACGGGACATGGTGACCCAGTACAGCAGACCAAAGGCGATGAAAATAGCAATCAGGTTGGGGCCAAGCACCGTAACCAGCTGCTGGAGCGGCCCGTCTCCTGAGTTCTGGAATTCCTCAAAAATGGGCTTCAGGGTGGCGCCCAGCAGCAGGATAATGAGCACTTCGGGAATGGTGTAGATAATTTCCACAATACGCTGCATCACAGCGTCCACCTTGCCGCCGCAGTAGCCGGAAATGGAGCCGTAGATGGCGCCGATCACCAGTACGATGAGGGCGCAGCAGATACCAACGATCATGGACACACGGGCGCCGATCATGGTACGCACCATGATGTCACGGCCGTGGGTATCGCAGCCGAACACATGGGGGAACACCGACTCCCCGTTGGCCATGCGCTGCAGTTCGTCGCTGGAGTAGCCAAAGGGCTTGGCGCTGATGCCCAGAGCGGCAATGGCGTCGGCCTCGGTTACCTTGGTGTTGCCGCTGCCCTGGCTGGACTTGGCGTTGGCCCGGATTTTGGCCTCCTCCACACGGGACAGGGTTTCCCCCCGGGCGGCGGCCTCCGCCTTGGCCTGCTCCACCGCTTCGTCGGGAGTCAGGTTGGAGACGTTGTTGTGTTCCTCCATATAGGCGTTGATGCGCGCCTGATCCTCCAGGGTATAGTGCCAGGGGTGCAGGTTATTGGCGCCACGGATCTGTTCATCGTAGCCGTAAGGCACCAGGAAGGGGCCTACAAAGGCAAACAGGGCGATGAGGATGACGATGACCATGGCCACCATGGCCACCTTGTTGTGGCGCAGACGCCGCCAGGCATCCTTCCAGTAGGACACGCTCTTGCGGTCCTGGATGAAGCTCTCCTTCTCCTGGGTGCTGGCGGGTTCAAAGGCGCTTTCCGGCAGGTTGTTCCAGTCCAGTATATCCTCCACGTCCGGCTGAAGGGAGCCGAGCACTTTTGTTCTCTTTTTCTCTGCCAACTCAGTTGCCTCCCTTGCTCAGATTGATACGGGGGTCCACCAGCTTGTACAGCAGGTCCACCAGCAGGTTCATCACAATAATAAAGGCGGCCAGGAAAATGGTGGTACCCATAATCAGCGGATAGTCACGGTTCTGAATGGACTGCACGAAGTAACGGCCCAGGCCGGGAATGGAGAATACAGTCTCCACCACAAAGCCGCCGCACAGGGTAAAGGCGATCTGGGGGCCAAGGTAGGTAATAACGGGGATGAGGGCATTGCGCAGGGCGTGCTTGAAGACAATCTTGCGGTTTTTCAGACCCTTGGCCCGGGCAGTCTTGATGTACTCCTGATTGATGGAGTCCAGCATGGCGGTACGGGTCTGACGGGACAGGTAGCACATGGGATAAAAACCCAGTGCTGCACAGGGCAGAATATAGCTTTGCCAGGTGCCGACGAAAATGGTGGGGAAGATCTTCCAATCAGGAATGCCGCCGGCCAGCAGGTAGAGCAGGATGGTTGCCACCACAAAGCCCGGCATGGAAATGCCTATGGTACAGATCACCCGCAGCAGACTGTCCACCCAGGTTCCCCGTTTGTAGGCGGCCAGACAGCCCAATGGGACGCCCACCAATATGGCCCATAGTATGGCGATGACGCCGATGGTGGCCGAGACGGGAAACATGCTGGTAATAATGTCCAGCACAGGGCGGTCCTTCTGCATCTTGATGGAAACGCCGAAGTCTCCATGGAGGAGATCCTCCAGATACAGGCCCAGCTGAACGATGACCGGCTTGTCCAGGCCGTACTTCTCATTCAGGGCGTCAATGGTGGCCTGAGTTGGGGTCTTCTCAGACAGCCAGGGATTGCCCGGAATGGCGTTCATGAGCAAAAAAGTGAGGCAGGTCACAATAAGCAATGTGAGAACTGCCATCAGCACTCTTTTCAAAACATATTTTGCCATTTCTTCACTTCCTATACCATTCTCTGTACTTTCTTGTAGATTGCCCCACAATAAACGTCTGTTTATTTTATCGTAAATTGGAACTTCCGTCAAGAGTTACGGCCCTTGAATTTGATGGAATCGCCGTCAAATCTTGCAGCCGTCTCTGTGGTGCGGACAGTTTTCTGCATAAATGTCCATTTTATTTTTCGTGATCGGTGATATCCATCCCTTGCAGCAGCTGAATTTCCGCACTCTTATGCTCTAATGTGCTAAAATTATTCCGTTTATATCCATGAATATTTTAAGTTTATGCATGATTGCGGAATTCCTGCAAATTGGGTCCATGTGAACCCGGCCGGGAAACCAGTTGCAAAACTCATCCAGAGAAATCCAGACAAAATACAAGCGGCCCGCTGTACGCAGGCCGCTTGTATTTCTGGTCCGATTCCCAGACCGCTCAGTCAAAGCCCAGGCCCATATAGCCTTGGGTTTCCTCTCCCCACAGGGCGCCTTTTTCCTGGTTATACCATTTTATCATACCAAAGGGCTGGATGTAGCTGCCGGGCATCCCCTCCCATCGGGCAGGGGTGCGCACATAGCACCGCAGCCCGGGCAGCTTGGCGGCCAGGGCCGCCAGACCACGGGGAAGCTGCTGGGGAGGGAGCAGCAGTTCTTTGCACAGCAGGCTCTCCTCATCCACATATTCCGCCGCCACGCAGCCCCGGACCTCTCCTACGGTAATGGCATACAGTCCGCCCCCGGACAGTTTGCACATCCCCTCCTGATAGCGGATCAGTTCCTCCGGATAGGTGACGGAGGGGATGCCCTGCAACAGCTGATTGCGGATGGCATTATAGGTCTCCGGCCCCACCTGCTCCACCACGTCCTGGGGGTCGTGCTGGGTGGTCATGCTTTTGAGCAGCTCCACCTTCCGGGTAAAAAAGGCAGGCAGATAGCCGGACATCCCAAAAAACTTGAACAGGCTGGCCTCTGCCGGCACCACCGTGGCGCAATCCGCCCCCCGCTGCTGCAAAAAGTAGTCGGTGTACTGGAGCAGCTGCCGCCCGAAGCCCTTGCTGCGGGCCTCAGGTGCGGTGGCCAGGGCGTAGATATACCAGGCCGAGGCGGTGCCGCCGCCGGGCAGGGTAATGGTCTGGGGCAGCAGAGCCAGCATGGAGGCCAGCCTGCCCTCCTCCAGCAGCACAAGCATATTCTCCGGATGGGGACAGCAGGTATAGAACCAATCGGGATAGCGGGGATCGTCTCCAAAGGCCGCCTTCCACAGTTCCTTCTGGGCGGCAGCCTCCTGGGGGCGGGATGGGCGCATCTCTACCATGGTATCCTCCTTTTGCACAGCCCGGAGGGATTATCCCCTCAGGACGGCGTGGTATTTTTCCACCATCAGGTCGGGGTAATAGGACTCCTTGGCCTTCCGCAGGCCCTCAATGCCCATGTCCTCCTCCCGGTTCAGATAGCGGATATCAGGGTGCTTGGCCCGCACCTGCCGGGCAAACTCCCGGTTGATGATGGCGTAAGCCCCCTGAAGCTCTCCATATGCCTTTTCAAAGTGGACGTCAAAGGTGTCGCTGGACAGCTGATCGCCCATGGTAAAGGCCACCACCTCTCCATAGACCCGGATGATGCCCCCTTCCAGCCCCAGCGCTTCAAAGTTACCCATGGCGGTGCGCAGGGCAATGCCCTCGGCCCGCAGTTCATGGGTCTGGTCATCCACAGGCTGGCTCATGGAACGGCGGTACCACTCCTGATCCATCTCCAGGCATTCCTCCAGTGCGGCAGGGGTCAGCTCCTCATATACCCAGGTGGGATTGTTGTCGATAAAGCGGTTGATGTGGTTGCGCTTGGCGTGGAGCTTTTTGCCCCCCAGATCGGCCAGCCGGTCAATGTCATAGAGATAGTCGTACCCGTCCCGGTTGGCCGTATACTGGAACCGGCCGGGGAAAAACTCCTCCAGCTCTGCCATCTGCCGGGCGTTTACCGCCACCAGGTGGAGGGGCTGCCCCTGGGCGGCGGCGTCCTCCTCCAGCGCCCGGATGACCGCCGGCACATCCCCGATCCCGGCGGGATAGAGATAGCGGTATCCCTGGCTGCCGTTGACCCGGATCACCAGGAAATCACCTACCCGGGCAATTTCTGACTGATAGGTTTTCTTCCAGATAAACAAATTGGTAAAATTATAGTCACAGCCCCGGTAATTGCCGTGGGCCAGCAGTTGTTTTACCCACACCCCGTCGGACAGGGTGGGTGCTTTGAATGCGATCATATTGCTTGTTGTCTCCTTATGGCCGTCTCAGGCTTCCACCAGCATCAGACAGCCGTCCTTGTCGTATTTCAGTCGCTGGATCTCCGCCTTGGTATTGCGCACAATATCGTCCATGCGGATGCCCTCGGTTACGGTGGCAATAAAGGTGTAGGCCACGCCATGGCGCTTGGCCCGGCCGGTGCGGCCGATACGATGGGTATAGTTTTCCATCTCATCGGGTACGTCATAGTTGAATACGGCGTCCACATCGTCAATGTCCAGGCCCCGGGCCGCCACATCGGTGGCCACCAGCACCTTGATCTCTCCCTTTTTGAACTTGTCCAGGGTCTTTTCCCGTACCCGCTGCTGAATATCCCCGTGAATGGCCTGACAGGAGATGTTGTGCATTTGCAGCAGCCCTGCCAGCCGGTCGGTCATATTTTTGGTGTTGCAGAAGGCAATGGCCCGCTCATAACC
>CALWOK010000118.1 GCA_944383125.1 uncultured Flavonifractor sp. | reverse complement strand
CCTCCTGCTCAAAGACCACCATCTTGCGGCGGTAAGGGCCTCCCCCCTCAGTGCGGGTGGTGTTCTGGTTGGTGATGTTTTCCGAGATGACATCCAGCCGCAGCTGCTGGGCGGTCAGGCCGGAGCCTGCAATATTCATCGAACTGAAAAAAGCCATTGCGCTCCCCCCTTATCCTGTAATGACAGTCCGCAGTGTGGAAAAGCCGCCGTTGATTGCATCCAGAACATATTGCATCTGGTATCCCTCCCGCACCAGCTCCACCATCTGATCTGTGACATTGACGCCGTTGTCATCCAGCCGGGTACTTTCCTCGGCCTCGTGCAATTCGATGGTGGAGTCCTGAATGGCCTGCCGGATGGCAGGTCCCGGATTGGTTCCGTCCGCAGCAGCCTGAATGGCATCACGCAGCGACTCCTCAAAGGTTACATATTTGGCTTTATAGTTGGGGGTTTCTGCATTGGCAATGTTATCCATGATACAGGTCTGTTTGCTCCACAGAAAGTCCATTGATTTCTGAAGCATGGTCATAGTATTACTATTCAGACAATCCATGATGGGACACTCCTCTCTTCCATCCTGTTCCACGCAGGCTCCCACAGCCTGCTCCTCTGCCTCTGCTTCGGGCAGGTTCCATCTATTCAGGGGACGGAAATAAGCGCAGCTACTCTACTGCGCTACCAGGCGAAAGTTCACCGCATATGATTGATCCTATTTCCACCCAATACTCCCGTTCTCTTCCGTTTCTGACACCGTTTTTGGGCATTATATTTTGTGTATTTTATTTCATAAACCAAGGACCGACAGCGTTCGGCGCTTTTATTTTAGACTAAATATTTTTTTTTTGCAAGAGCTGGCCTTCAAGATTCTATCCAATCCCGCCCCAAGGTTTTGTTCAGTTTGCCGAAGCTCCAGCTCGATCCTATCGTACAAATCTACACCTTTTCCTTCCACGGGGGCAACGCACAACACTATATTAACATTTTATAATACATTTTAAGGTAATCTGTACGAATACTACTTGCTTTTTGCATATCTGTATCCCCAATCAACCGGGTTGCGTGCCGGCGGCCTTTTTATAACTTTTTCCTGTTTATCCACATAACAACGTAAATTTACTAATATTATCCTGTCTTTATGCCTGCTTTATGGTTCTGGAACCAGAGATACTATGGTTTGGGATGACTTGCTGTGATAAGCAGCAATCATTGCAAGATGTTTTTCAGCACTTTCACCAATAAAGTTTTCTCCCGATGTTCATCTTACCCAAAGGGTCTTACGATTTTCTTTCTGAACGCATCTATTTCCCAAATGAATTTTGATGAAATTCTAATATTTGTATTAATTGCCGCTACAACCCGGTCGATACCTATAATAGATATAGCCCCTCCCCGGCATTTGGTCTGATCAGTATTTGAGGAGCGTGAGTAGTATGGATAGCCAGCTCTTGGAGGCCCAGAACCAGTCTGACGCCTCATTACAGCTTATATATTCGGAAAACCACGTCTTATGCCGCTTGTTTTCCCTATGGAAGGGAGATGACAGAAGTTCCCCTCTGAACATCACCAGTCTGCCCCCCAATCACCGCTACCTTTCCCCGCCGGATGGCGTCTTTGCACGGGAGCGGGAGGATCTCCAGGTGGCGCTGGCCCAGTGTGCCGGCCGCCGACTGGCCCAGCTGCTGCCCCAGTCTGAGGAGGAAGCCCCCCGGGACCTGGATGAAGAGGTTTTCCTCTACCTGTCCCGGGATGAGACTGCCGCCTGGCTGGTGCTCTTCCCGCCCTCCGGCCAGGGCCATGCCATCTCTGCCGCCCAGCTGCAGCAGCTTTTGGCAGAGAAGGGCATCGTGTACGGGACAGACAAGATGCTGGTACGCCTGCTGCCCATCATGCCCAAGCGCTATTTTTACCTTTTCCCCATTGCAGCCGGCAGCCTTGCCGTGGACGGCAAGGACGGCAGCGTGACCGATCACTACCCCCGCACCCAGCCCCAGGCAATCCAGGTGGATGAGCTGGACCATGCCGACTACACCCAGCTGCGGTTGGCGCAGAACATTGCCCAGGGTGCTGTCATCTGCGACATTATCCCGGCAATGCCGGGTCAGAACGGCCATACCGTCACAGGCCACGTCCTGACCGCCAAAGATGGCGTACAGCCTGCCATTCCCAGCGGCCGCAATACCCAGCTCTCTGCCGACGGCAGCGCCCTGGTGGCCAGCATCAAGGGCCATCTGGAGTTTTCCGGCGCTGCCTTTATGGTAAAGCCGGTGCTGCACATCGATGAGAATGCCGACCGCTCGGTGGGTAACATCAATTTTCTGGGAGATGTCCATATCCACGGAGATGTCTGCGACCAGATTACCGTGCGGGCCATGGGCAACATCCAGGTGGACGGCGTCATTGAGGGCTGTACGGTAGAGGCCGGGGAAAACCTGATTGTATCCAGCGGCATCCAGGGCCAGGGCTGCGCCGTCATTCGGGCGCATAAAAACATCTATGCCAAGTATATCGAGCATGGGTGTGTTTTTGCCCGGGAGAGTGTACAGGCCGACTGCATCATCGACTCCAATGTGTACAGCGACGGCCCTGTCAAGGCCCGTACCGGCCGGGGGATCATCCTTGGCGGAACCATCCGGGCGGCCCAAGGGGTGTTTGCCAAGACGGTAGGTTCTATTGCAGAAAAGCCCACCACCATTGTGCTGGGCGGTTTACCCTGCGAAGAGGCCGAACGGGCCCAGATCCTCACCGAGATTGACCGGACCGAGGCGGAAATCGAGTCGCTGAGCATCCAGGCCATGACCCGGGAAGAGACACAGAAGCTCTCCCGCCTGCGGCTGAACCAGTGTGTGGCCCAGATGAAGCTGGAGAAGTTCGATCGGGAACTGGAACGCCACCAGGCGCCCGACCTGCGGAACGACTCCCGTCGCCTGTCTTGTGATATCGTTTATCCCGGCACTACGGTTATGATTGAACGCCATACCTTCCGTATCCAAAGCACCACAGAGTCCTGCACCGTGGGTATGTACTGTGGTCGGATCTCTTTTCTTTGATCTGCTGCCCCCTTGATCGGGCAGACAGCTTTATCTTGTAGTAGAAAAGGAGGCGAAGCATTTGAACGCACTGCACCCCGAGGAACTGCAAAAAATTCTGGATAATGTGATGCAGAATATCACCAACCGGTTTACCTGCATCCAGCTGTCCCAGGAGGATGCTCCTCCCTCCGGACAGGTCTGTTCCGTACACTCCACCTTTGACGGCGATTGCCACGGCACACTGGTGCTGTTTGCAGATCTGAACCTGATGACCAGGCTGGCCCAGGTGTTTTTGCAGGAGGAATCGGTTACGCCCCAGGATGTGGAGGACTGTGCCAAGGAATATTTCAACATCATCTGTGGCCAGGTGGTGGCCGGTCTGTTTCAGGCGGCACACCTTACCTCCCGGTTTAACATCCCCAGCTTCCAGCAGGGAAAATACCTGCCTGACGGCCAGTCCGACCCCCTCTGTGTCCTCAACTACACCAGCAACTGCAATGAGGTTGCCCAGCTGCTCTGTACAAGTTGTCCCTTGCTCACCAAGCAATCCTGACACCACTATTTAGAAAAGGAGCTAAACTCATGCCTACATCAAAGAAAATTATGATCGTAGACGATTCTCGTATTGCGCAGCTGCAGCTGCAGAAAATTCTCACCGATACCGAGTATGAAGTGGTCACCTGCTGCCAGTCGGGAGAAGACGCCCTGAAAATGTACGACCAGGTCAACCCCGATCTGGTAACAATGGACATTATGATGCCCGGTATGGACGGCCTGGAGGCTGCCCGGCTTATTTTGAAGGACCATCCCCAGGCACGCATTGTGATGATCTCCTCCCTGGCCTATGACGACACCATCAACGAGGCCCAGGTCATCGGCGCCAAGGGCTTTGTATACAAGCCCTTTGACCGGGAGCAGATCTTCCAGGCCATGGAAAAGGCCTTTGCCGACGCATAAACGCTTCTCCCCTGTTCTGCCAAAAAAGCTCGCTGCATCATGATGCAGCGAGCTTTTTTGTACAGTACACAACTCGATTACAGTTCTTCCAGTTCCTCCTGGCCCAGCGCCTCTGCCTGGAACAGCCGGGACAGCTTGTCCTGGGCAGCCTGGATGGCGTCGTACATCTCCCGGGAGATGATGCGTCCCACATCGCCGGACATGGTGCGCAGCGCCCGTTCAAAGCGGTCGCCGCACCCCCGGAAGTAATCCATATACTCCAGGCAGCGCCATGCCGCTCTGGTCAGCTGGGCGCAGAGGGGGATGGGCTCGGCTGTCTCCTCCATGGGGAAGCCGCTGCCATCCACATTTTTGTGGTGCCAGTAGGCAATCTGTGCGGCATAGCCGGTCAGCTCCCGTTCCCCCGTCAGGCCGGTGGCAAACAGGGCGTGTCCCAGAGCGGTGTGGCGGAAATAAACCTCCCGGTCGGCGCCGCTCTGCTCCTCTCCTTGCTCCACCACAGCATCAGGCAGACCCAGCATACCAATGTCGCAGAACATGGCAGCCTGTCCCACCAGCACTGCCTGCTCAGCCGTCAGGCCGCAGCCGGGAAATTCCTTGCGATAGGATTCTGCCAGAATGGCGGTGCATTTGCTCAGCAGCCGGTAGCGGGACAGGGAAAACGCCGGCTTGCTCTGGAAAAACAGCTCCAGCAGCCTGACCCACCGCTGGGCCAGGCTGGGCGCCGGTTCTCCCCCCTGGGTTTCCTCCCGGGCTTCCTCTTCGGGTTCCGGTTGGGCGGGGCCGTCCAGAATGGTGGCGCCGGCAGGCCAGGCCCGCCGCACCACGGAGCACACCCGCTCCTGTACCGTCTGAGGGTCCACCGGCTTCACCAGGAAATCCACCGCCCCCTTGTTGACTGCATTGATGACATACTCCTCGCTGGGGTCGGTAGTCATGAGGATCACCGGCAGCTGGGCGGTGGAGGGCGCCAGCTGCAGCTGCTGAAGCACCAGAAATCCCGCCCCTCTTCTGCCCAGGCAGATATCCAGCAGCACCCCGCAGATACGGTCCGGGTTGCGGTGGATATAGGCCAGGGCGGGGCGGGACTCCTCAAAACACTCCACATGAAAGAGCGATTTGAAAATTTCCGTTAAGATAGCCAGATCCAGGGGGGAGTCATCAATGACCAACAGGGTATCCCGCTCCATAGGCGCTCTCTCCTTCCGCTTTGGTATCCAGAGCTTTAGTGTTCCCCATCGTTCCGGTGGCATACCACCGATTTCAGTTGATCCACCAGAGGCGCAGGGGCCAGATCGGCGGCATCCTGGTTGACACGCACCGCCTTTTGCAGTTCACTGCGCAGAATCAGCACCTCTTTGGGGGCGCTGATGCCGATATTGACCTGACCATTGGCCTCCACCGACAGAATGGTGATACTGATCTGATCGCCAATGATCAGGGATTCTCCCTCTTTTCGGCTGAGTACCAGCATCAGTCCACCTCCCCTTTGGGGAACTCATCCAGCCGGTGGCGCATGTGGTACTCCTGGGTATCCAGAATCACCTGCATGGCCCGGTGCAGCTCCGGGTTTACCGCCACAGGACAGCGCAGATTGACGGTACTGGCCCCCACCGGCTCCCGGGCCACACACATGACATAGTAGCAGAGATCGTGGCTGCTCTCGGCCTCCATCAGGCGCAGCTCTTCCGGAGAGAGCAGCGGGGCATAGTCCGGCTTGAGGGCAAAGGGGTCCATGGCAATAAAGGCCAGGCTGGGCTGCGCCACACTTTGAAAGCAGAGCATATTGCCTCCGCTGCCTGCAAAGGGGAGCATGAGGAACTCCCGCTCCTCTTCAAAGCCAAACAGGCCGCTGGGAAAGGTGATGATGTCCTCCGGCTGATAGGCAACCTGCCCGAAATATTTGGTACTCAGCTCCACAGGCACACCTCCACAGAATCAGGCTTTTACATCGACCGGCTCATAATTGGGGTCGGAAGAGGGGGGGACATACAGAGGGCCGCCCACATATTTGATGATGACGTCGGGCCGCTGGGTCATGGTGAATTCAATATCACCGGGTACAAAGGTGAAGTTCATATTCTCCATGCGCCAGTCAAAGTTGAGCTTATCCATCTCATACTGGACGCTCAGCTCTCCCCCTTCCCAGCCGATTTCCGGGGCTGCACCAGGCAGAAAGTCAATATTCACATTGGTGGGGCCGCCGATATTCTGCTGCTTGGCCAGCTGGGGGATGACATCCTGATCAATCTGGGCTTCCATCATCATGCGTCCCTCCTGGGCAATCACCCTGGTAGCCTGGTAGCCTCCCTGCACACCTGCCTGGGCCTGCTGCTGGATGGCCTGGGCGGTGGTGGGACGGATGGAACTGCGGGCCTTGGAGGAATCGATTTGTACACGGATGGGATGGCTGCGAATGCTCAGGCCGTTTTTATCTCTGGAAATCTCCATCTGTGCCGTACCCCGGGCATAATCCAAGCGGGCATTGGTCACCTTCATCTGAATCTGGATGGGGACTGTCTGAATCTCAATCAGCGGGAACAT
>CALWOK010000117.1 GCA_944383125.1 uncultured Flavonifractor sp. | reverse complement strand
AATGGCATCCTCGGCGGCGGCGGCCATGTCAATCATTTCATAGTTGAGCTCCTGGAGCTCGGCGTCAAAGGTCTTTCTCATGGAAACCTCCTGTTATCCGAAGCGGCCGGTGATATAATCCTCGGTGCGTTTGTCCCTGGGGACAGAGAAGAGCTGGGTGGTATCGCCAAACTCAATGAGCTGGCCCAGCAGGAAAAAGGCGCACTTATCGGACACACGGGTGGCCTGCTGCATGTTGTGGGTGACGATGACAATGGTATAATCCTTTTTCAGATCGGAGATCAGATCCTCAATCTTGGAAGTGGAAATGGGGTCCAGGGCAGAGGTGGCCTCGTCCATCAGCAGGATATCGGGCTCTACTGCCAAGGCCCGGGCAATGCAGATACGCTGCTGCTGACCGCCGGACAGGCCTAAGGCGGATTTTTTCAGACGGTCCTTGACCTCATCCCAGATGGCAGCCCCCTGGAGGGATTTCTCCACAATGTCATCCAGACGGCTTTTGTTTTTGATGCCGTGGGTGCGGGGACCATAGGCGATGTTGTCATAGATGGACATGGGGAAGGGATTGGGCTTCTGGAATACCATGCCAATTTGCTTGCGCAGCCAGGTGACGTCCACCCTGGGGTCATAGATTTCCTGCCCCCGGTACTGTACACTGCCGGTAATCTTGATGCCGGGGACCAGGTCGTTCATCCGGTCCAGGGTTTTCAGAAAGGTGGACTTGCCGCAGCCGGAGGGACCGATGAGGGCTGTGACCTGCTTTTCGGGGATATCTACGCTGACATCTTTCAGCGCCTGTGTCTGGCCGTACCAGAGGTCGAGCCCCTTGGCCGACAGAATGATGTTTTCGTCCATGATGGGGTTCTCCTTACTTTTTCTTTAATTTGTTGCCCACCAGCTTGGCGCTGAGGTTAATCACCAGGGTAATGATCATCAGGATGGCGGCGATGGCAAAGGCCACGTCGAACTCGGCCCGCTCTTTGGCATAGACATAGAGGGCCACCGTGAGAGAGGCGCCGGAGCTGTGGATAAAGTGGTCAAAGGAAGCAAAGAAATTGTTGAGGGTCATGCCCATGCCAGCGGTAAAGAGCAAGGCGGCAGACTCACCCACAATGCGGCCGATGGACAGGATACAGCCGGTTACAATACCGTCCACCGAAGAGGGCAGCACAATGGTGCGGATCATATGCCACTTGCCGGCCCCCAGGCCCAAAGCGCCCTCCCGGTAGGACTGGGGTACCGTTTTCAGGGACTCCTGGGTGGTGCGCACAATGGTGGGCAGGGTCATAATCACCAGAGTCAGGGAACCTGCCAGCAGGGAATTTTGTAGGGAGAGGAACTGGCAGAAAAAGAGCATGCCCACCAGGCCGAAGATGATGGAAGGAATACCGGTGAGGGTTTCGGTGGCAAACTCAATAGCGGCCACCAGCCGGCGGTTAGAGGCATATTCCGTCAGGTAGATGGCAGCGCCAACGCCCAAAGGAAGGATGATAATGAGCGTAACCACTATGATATAGATGGTGTTGAGGATATTGGGCAGAATACCAATGGTATCCTTCAGATAGCTGGTCTCGGTCGACAGCAGTTCCCAGCTCAGGTGGGGAATACCCCTCACAAAAATATAACCGATAAGAAAGACCAGCAGCGCACAGGTGAGAGCGGCGCTGAGGTACAGGAAAAAACGGAGGGTACGGTCATAGGCCTTCCGCTTTCCGGAGAGCGGTTTCAGTTCCATCAGTATATCACCCCTTTTTCCGCTTGAGAAGAGAATTCAGTATGACATTGATGAGCATGATAAACAGAAATAGCACCAGAGCAATGGAGAAGAGGGCTTCCCGCTGGAGGCCGGAGGAGTAGGCCATCTCACTGGCCACGGCGGTGGTGAGGAAACGGACGGATTCAAACAGACTGGGCATGTTGGCGGCGTTGCCGGCTACCATCATAACCGCCATGGCTTCGCCAATGGCCCGGCCAATGCCCAGCACCACCGAGGCGGCAATGCCGCTGGAGGCCGCCGGGACAGAGACTCGGAATACCGTCTCAATGTGGGTGGCGCCCAGGGCCAGGGAGGCCTCCTCATACTCCTTGGGGACGGCCTTCAGAGCCGTTTCAGATACGCTGATGATGGAGGGCAGAATCATAATGGCCAGTACGATGATGGCGCAGAACAGACTGGCGCCGTCGGGCAGATGAAAGAATTCCCGGACAGCGGGGACCAGTACAATCATACCCACCAGACCGTACACCACCGAGGGAATGCCTGCCAGCAGGTCCACGGCAGGCCGGACAACGGCGGTTACCTTGGGAGGGGCCACCTTTGCCAGAAAGATGGCGCAGAACAGGCCCACCGGCACGCCGATCAGAATGGCCCCGGCAGTGCCGTAAACGGAGGTGAGGATAAAGGGCAGAATGCCGAACCTGGGTTCGGCGGCCGTAGAGGCCCACTCCTGCCCGAAGAGGAAGTCAATCAGGCCGATCTCCCGGATAGCGGGGATACCGGCTGCAATGAGATAGATGCTGATAAACAGGACAAAGGCGACGGCGATGAGACCGCAGATCAGAAAGATTGCGTTCATGGTCACCTCCAGCGCATTGCGGACGCCTTTTGTTTTCATGGTCAAACCAGCCTTTCGGGTCTCAATTTCTCTCTTTCGATCAGAGGTCCCGGACAGTTTGGAACACGCAGCCGGTGGAGCCGGCTGCGTGTTCCGGGTTCGGGGAGTGGAGTTGGGAAATCCTTACTGCACAGGGGGGACAGCGCCGGCATTGGCAATGATCTCAGCCACATCAGCGCTCATGGCGTAGTCCAGAAAAGCCTGGGCAGCAGGGGAAAGCTGGGCGCCTTCCTTGGTCACCATGAGGAAGGGACGCTGAATCTTGTAGGTGCCGTCCTGAACAGTGGCCTCAGAGGGGGCGACACCCTCCACCTTCACGGTCTTTACAGTCTCATCCACAGAGGACAGAGAGGCGTAGCCGATGGCATTGGGGTTGGAAGCCACATTGGCGATCACATCACCGGTGGAGGTCAGCTCATTGCGGTAAGCGCACTCCTCTTCCACACCTACGATCTCCTCAAAGGCGCTGCGGGTGCCGGAACCGGCCTCACGGCCAATGACCACAATCTCACCGTCGGCGCCTCCCAGCTCGGACCAGTTGGTGACCTCGCCGGTGAAGATCTGGGCAATCTGTTCCACCGTCAGATCCTCGGCAGTGTTGGCGGGATTAACCACCACAGCCACGCCGTCCAGAGCTACCACATGGGCCACAGCGCCCTGTTCCTCCTCCTCGGCCTTCAGCCCACGGCTGGACAGACCAATATCGCAGGTGCCGGCCAGTACGCCCTCAATGCCGGCGCTGGAGCCGGTGCCGCTGTAGCCAACGGTCACGCCGGACTGGATGCCCCGGTAGGACTCAATCAGGGAGCCCATCACATCCTCCATGGAGGTGGAGCCGTTGGTATTGACGGTGCCGGAAATGGATTCGTTTGCAGCGGGAGCGGTCTGAGCGGGGGAGCCGGTACCGGCAGCAGGGGTGGCAGTTGTGTTGCTATCGCCGCCGCAGCCGGCCAGCATGCCCACACACAGAGCGGTGGAAAGCATCAATGCAAGAGTTTTCTTTTTCATGGTGGTAATCTCCAATCATGCAACTAATTTTTGTCGTTGGGAACAAGCTAAAGTATACTGAGGCTTTGTAAAGTTGTCCTTCATCCCAGTGTAAAGAATGAGTAAAGTCCTTCTGGGACAGGGGATTGCCCCTTTTACACAGCGTAACAGAAAACATACGGTCAGGTTCAGAATTTACCCGCAGAAATATTGTAATCTGCTTTCCGGGAAGATATAATAAGGATATCATGGAAAAGCATGACCTTTTGACAAAAAAGCACAGTTGCAAAGAAAGGATATCTTCCGGCTCTGTAAGGACCGGGACAAAAAGGAGACGTATTTATGTCCAATATATGGCATGACATCAGCCCCAGCCGCATCCAGCC
>CALWOK010000116.1 GCA_944383125.1 uncultured Flavonifractor sp. | reverse complement strand
CGGTGCTGTGTACCTGCATCTGCTCTGCCTTCCGGGGCTACGCCCAGGGCCACATGAACATGGTGCCCACCGGCATTTCCCAGGTCATTGAGGCCATTTCCAAGATGTTCTTGGGCCTTGCTCTGGCCTTCCTCATTCTCAATTCGGCCATTCCCGATGAAGATCTGAGAAGCCGCCTGTCCGCTTCGGGCGCCCTGCTGGGCGTGTCCATCGGCTCCATTCTGTCGGTGCTCTTCCTGGCCTTCAACCACATCCGCACCAACAAGCAGGAGCGCACCCCCTCCAGCGACGTACCCGACAGCTCCGGTACGATCCTCTCCCATCTGCTCAAGCTGGCCATTCCCATTACCCTCAGTTCCTGTACGCTGGCCATTGTGAATCTGATTGACACCGGTCTGGTCAACGCCCAGCTTCAGACCGTCTTTACCGCCATTCAGGACGGTCTCACCGGCATCACCAACAGCACGCTGGACATCTTCCCCAAGTCGGTGGAACTCTATCAGGCCAATGTGGCCGCCGCTCTGGCCAATCCCTCAGACAACATCCAGCCGGTGCTGGACTCTGCCCGGGAGCTGTACGGCGCTTACAGCAAGACCATGAGCATCTACAACCTGCCCTTTAACCTGATGGTTCCCCTCACCGCCTGTATCGTCCCCGGCGTGTCCGCCTGCATCGCCCGGCGGGACAGCCTGGGCGCCCAGCGCACCACCGAGTCCGCCATGCGCATTTCCGCCCTCATCGCCCTGCCCTGCGGTTTCGGGCTGTTTGCCTTGGGTACCCCCATCATCCAGCTGCTTACCGTGGGCAATGTGGATGAGACCATTGCCGGACCCCTGCTGTCCATTCTGGGCATTGCCGCCATCTTTGTGTGCATCCAGGTGGTGGCCTCTGCCATCCTCCAGGCCAACGGTATTGTCAACCTGCCCATCATCACCATGATCATCGGCGGCGTATCCAAGGTGCTGGTGAGCTATACCCTGGTGGGCAACCCCAAGTTTATGATTTTTGGCGCCCCTCTGGGTACCCTCACCTGCTTTGTGGTGGTGGCAGTGCTGAACCTGATTATCATCAAGCGGCTGGTTCCCCATCCCCCCCGGCTGATTGTGGTATTCCTCAAGCCCTTGGTGGCCTCTTTCTTTATGGCTGCCGCCGCCTGGGCTGCCCAGGGGCTGCTGGCCCGGTTCTTCTCCGGCTCCTTCCTGATGAATGCCATTGCCACCGGCGGCGGCATTTTTGCAGGTGTGGTGGTCTATCTGGTGCTCATTCTGGTGCTCCGGGTGCTGTCCAAAGAGGATCTGGAAATGATGCCTAAAGGAGACAAAATTGCGAAACTCTTGCGGATTCGCTGAGTTTTTTGGAAATAGAGGTTGCAGGAGGCCTTGAAATATGGTAGATTTTCAGTATAAGGATTCCTATGACGTAAAGGACCTGGAGGAGATTGTCCGCATCCTCCGGGCGCCCGGGGGCTGCCCCTGGGATGCGGAGCAGACCCCTACGTCCATCCGCCGCAACTTCCTGGAGGAGGCCTATGAGACGGTGGAGGCCATCGACGAGGGCAGCCCCGACCACCTGAAGGAAGAGCTGGGAGACGTATTGCTCCAGGTCATCTTCCATGCCCGCATGGAGCAGGAGGCCGGACGGTTCAATCTGAACGATGTGGCCGACGGCATCTGCAAAAAGCTCATCTACCGCCATCCCCATGTTTTTGGGGATGTGCAGGTGGCCGGCACCGGGGAGGTGCTCTCCAACTGGGAGGCCCTCAAGCGCAAGGAAAAGGGCCAGGACACCAATACCGACGCCCTGGAAGCGGTGGCCCGTTCCCTGCCTGCCCTGTGGCGGGCCGAAAAGGTGCAGAAAAAGGCCAAAAAAGCCGGATTTGACTGGCCCGATATTTCGGGCGCTCTGGACAAGCTGTCCGAGGAAATAGACGAGCTGCGCGCCGCCGCCGCCCAGGGTACCAACGTAGAAGAAGAGCTGGGCGACCTGCTCTTTTCTGCCGTCAATGTGTCCCGCTTTCTGAAGGCGGACCCGGAGGTGGCCCTTGGAAAGGCCACCGACAAGTTTATCCGCCGCTTCCGGCTGGTGGAGCAGCAGGCCGCCGCCCAAAACCGCCCCATGGAGGGCATGAGCCTGGAAGAACTGGACAAGCTATGGGAGCATGCAAAGGAAACAGAACAGCGGTCTGACCCCTGAGGTTGGCCGTGGAAGGCAACAGCTATCTACAGGAGGAAAACACAACTATGAACAAGGCTGAACTGATCAACGCCGCTGCCGACAAGGCCGGCCTGTCCAAAAAGGACATGGAAACCGCCCTCAATGCCGCCATTGAGGTGATCTCCCAGTGCCTGGCTGAGGGGGACAAGGTGCAGCTGGTGGGCTTTGGCGCTTTTGAGGTGAAGTACCGGGCCGAGCGCACCGGCCGCAACCCCAAGACCAAGGAGAGCATCAGAATCCCCGCCTCCAAGGTACCCGTGTTCAAGCCCGCCAAGGCTCTGAAGGATATTGTGGCCCAGTAATCTGATGTGCAAATGCCCGTCCGTCCGGACGGGCATTTTTTGTGCAAAACCTGTGGAAAACTCCGGCGCAGCCCCGTCTTTTCCGGCAGCTCCTCCGCCTTTTCCACAGGGGCGCCAAGGCAGCTCTGCCCGCCCGGCCTGTAGGGATGCAGCGGGGGAAAGCCCTTGGGGCGCAAGGGATTGCGCCTTACAAAAAAGAGGGGACTGCCCCTGTCCGGCCGTCCCCTTGTTTGCATACTGTTGAGTTTTACACATTATCCACATAGTTTTCCACATGGTCAGTACAGTATAGCCTGGTACTCCTCCGCCTTGCCCACCCGGCCCACCGCCGACAGGGATGCCTGGGAGAAGTCCAGCAGCTCGCCAGCCAGCAGGCGCACATCCTCCCGGGTGACCGCATCATAGGCCCTGATGATCTCCTCCTCGTCCAGCACCTGGCCAATGAGGATTTCCCCACGGCCCAGACTGCTCATATGGGCCTGGGTGGACTCCAGCCCCATGAGTACATTGGCCTTGGACTGCTCTCTGGCCCGGTCCAGCTCCTCCTGGGTGACGCCGTGACAGGTCAGCTCCTGAATAACCTGCACCATGGTATCCAGGGCCTGCCGTTCCGTCTCCTTGCCCAGGGCGGTATACACCCCAAAATAGCCGGTATCATCGTGGCAGGTGCCGTAAGAGTAGATGGAGTAGCACAGCCCCTGCTGCTCCCGCACCTGCTGAAAAAGCCGGGAGGACATGCCGCCTCCCAGAATGGCGGACAGCAGCTGGAGGGTAAACCGCCGTGGGTCGGAAAAGGACAGACCGGGGAAGGCCAGCGTCAGGTGGTTCTGCTCCATGGCCTTTTTCTTCACAATAATCCCCTTCTGATAGGCTGCCGGCCTGGTGTCTGTCTGGGGCTGGGGTTCCAGATGGGCAAACCGGGCCGCCAGATCGTCCACATCCCGCTGGGTAAACCGGCCCGCCAGCGTCACCACAATGCGGTGGGGGCCGTAGTGGGTGTGCATATAGTCTTTCAGCCAGGGACCGCTCATCTGTTCCAGGGTGGCCTTTTTGCCCAAAATGGGCCGGGCCAGGGGAGAGCCTTTGAACACCGCCGCCGACAGCCGCTCGGCGCACATGTCCTCCGGATTGTCCTCATACATGCCGATTTCCTCCACAATGACCCCCCGCTCGGTTTCCACGTCGGCGTCGTCAAATTTGGAGTGGAAAAACATGTCGCACAGAATATCGGTGGCCTGGGGCAGATGGGTATCCAGCACCCGGGCGTAAAAGCAGGTACACTCCTTGGTGGTAAAGGCGTTGATCTGCCCGCCAATGGCGTCCATTTCCGCCGCCAGCCGGGCGGCGGAACGGGTTTCGGTACCCTTGAAAAGCATATGCTCAATAAAATGGGCGGCGCCGTTTTCCCCCGGCTTTTCGTGCCGGGAGCCGGTACCCACCCAGATGCCCAGGGCGGCAGAGCGCACCCCGGGGACTTGTTCCGTTAAAATCCGTACCCCATTGGGGAGGGTCAGTCGATGATAGTCCAAACAGCAGAACCTCACATTCTTTGGTGTAGGGGAGGGGCAGTCACCCCCGCAGAGCAATGGCCAGCAGCACCAGGCCCGTGATGCCCAGCACCAGCAGCAGATAGCCCAACACCTTCCATTTCATATCCAGCCGCTCCTTCTTACAGATTGCCCGGTGCATCATTATATCATACCTGCTTTCCCTTGTCAGCCGAAAAAACAGGGGGCAGTCCGGGAGAAAAACCGTGCAAAACGCCCCTTTACGGCGGGAAAAGAAACCAGTATACTAAACGGTAGAAACAGCCTTCCGGCAGAAAGGACGCATCATGTATGAATCAGGACGCACTCAAGATGCTGGAGCAGCGGCGCAGCTGCCGCAGCTTCCAGCCCAAGCAGATTACCGGAGAAGAATTGCAGGCGGTACTGCGGGCAGGCACCTACGCCCCCACCGGCATGGGCCAGCAGGTGCCTGTGATTGTAGCCATCCAGGACAAGGCCACCATTGACCAGCTGCGGCAGATGAACGCCCGCATTATGGGCACCCCCGACGCCGACCCCTTCTACGGCGCTCCCACCGTACTGGTGGTGCTGGCCGAGCGCAGCCGCCCCACCTATGTGTACGACGGCAGCTGCGTCATGGCAAACCTGCTCAACGCTGCCGAGGCTGTGGGCCTGGGCTCCTGCTGGATTCACCGGGCCAAGGAGGAGTTTGACTCGGTGGAGGGCAAGCTCCTGCTGGCCCAGTGGGGCATCCAGGGGGATTACGAGGGCATCGGCCACTGTGTGCTGGGCTACCGGGAAGGGGACAAGCCCGCCCCCGCCCCCCGCAAGGAAAACTATGTCTATTATGTGCGGTAAGTGCCGCAGATAAGCAAAAAAGTGCGCCATATGGCGCACTTTTTTGTATTTTATTGAAAGGATTCCGCACAAACCACCTGCTCTGTCATCAGGTCAGGGGAATTTCCACCCCGCAGATGGAAATCGAGGCCAAGTTTTCTACGTCCAGGGGGATGTCCGGGCGGCGCATCAGCTGAATCCAGCCGTCCTCTGTGGAATCGGTGCCGCCGCTGCATCCGCTGCCCGCCAGCCCTTCCATCATGGGAATGGCGGTGCCGTCCTTGGTATAGAGGATAATCTCCTGATAATCGATACAGCCATACCAGCCGTCCGGGGCATTTTTAGGCACCCAGCTATGGTGTCCTTTCAGAGCATCCCCTTCGATATTGACGAATACCGTCAGGGGAGAGACCACCACATCGGTAATGACGGCATCCACATCCAGGGTATGGACAGGCAGGTTGGGCTTCAGCCGGATGATATGGTCGGAAAGGTTGATGGTGGTACAAAAATTCCAGGTTTCATTGCAGTCATAGGCCCGTCCCCATTCCATTTCGGCTTCCTTCCAGACCGTATGATGATAGAGCTTGCCCAGCTGAAATTCCATGGTCTTTCCGTCCAGGGAGTCCTCCTCCGTAAAATAACAGCCGGTAAAGACAAAGCTCAGCTGGTTGTCTGTGGGGTTGCCGTCCTCCAGCAGCTCGTAGCCCCCTCCTCCGCCGCCCTCCAGGGCGGGAAAATTGGGATGGCTCCAGTCGGCAAAGTAATATCCATCCGCCTGGTCCAGCACAGTTCCCTCCGGAGCGGTAAGGGTGACGCCCAGGTAAATGGTATAGTCATCGGCAGCACAGTCGGTCAGGGTCATGGTCCAGCCGTTTTGGGTGATGGACTGCCCCAGCTCCACGGCGCTCTGCTGATACCCGGCGCTGTTGCCGAAGTAGTCCCGCATGACGGCCGGAGCCACCACAGCCGCCCCCACCGACACCACCAGCGCCGCTGCCACTGCTG
>CALWOK010000115.1 GCA_944383125.1 uncultured Flavonifractor sp. | reverse complement strand
GCCGCAGATCCACAACCAGCAGACCTTCCAAGGTGCTGTCGTGCAGCACAGGCGCCACCACGGAAACGCACCAGCTGCCGGTAATGGTATCCTGATAGGGCTGGGTGATGTATGTCTGGTGGGTTTCCGCCACCGGAGCATAGTAGGGCCGCTGGCTGAGGCGGATATCATACCACTGTCCGTTCTGGTCATACATATAATCTTCCGCCATGCTGCCAAAGCCCATACCCAGGATATCCGGATAAGCCTGCATGGTTTCCTGCAAGGCAGTAACCAGGGGAGTAAAGTCTGCCGATTCCGTTACCACTCCGGGGGCCTGTACCATGCGCTCAGCGACAGCGCTTCCGGCCAGAGTCTCCGTAATACTGACATACTGGCTGACAAATTGCTCTACCTGACGGCAGGCGCTCTGGTTGACCTATTTTAAATAGTCATTCTGCTTCTGGTTCATAATGTTGGCGGTAGAAATGCTCATAAAGAAGGCGGAAATCAGATTCAGCCCCAATAACACCAGAACAGCATAAAGGGCCAGCTTTGTGGATAATTTTTTAGGCTTCATTTCATACGATCAGCTCCTTCCAAAGCATAGATCCTCCTCTGCGGCGTGGCGGCTGCACGCAGGAGGATACAGAGACAGCAGGCATGGGACGGCCTGCCACAACGGCTTAGAATTTTAACATAGTATAACTGCAATGTAAATATACGTTTTACAAAACCCTCCATTTTACTGTTTATTTCAAACAGTCCATCCAATTTATCTCATGCAGCTGCCTGCAATGAGGACTTGCCCACCCCCTGGGTCCGTGGTACAATAGGGAGAATTCTACCGAAAAGGAGCCCTTTGTATGCTCTATGCCATCCTTGCCGCTCTTCTGGTGGGCGTGGATCAGCTGGTAAAGGCCCTGGTCCGTGCCTATATCCCTCTGGGAGAGGGCGTACCCTTTTTACCCCATGTCATGCAGCTGACCTATTACCAGAATACCGGCGCCGCCTTTTCCATTTTTGAAGAGCACACCTGGATGCTCACCCTGATCTCAGCGGCTGCCTCGGTGCTGCTGGCGGTGCTGCTGGTAAAGCGGGTGTTTCCCCAGACCTTCGGCATGATTACCCTTACGGTGGTGCTGGCCGGTGCGGTGGGCAATCTCATTGACCGGCTCTTCCTGGGCTATGTCACCGATATGTTCCAGACCCTGTTTATCAACTTTGCCATTTTCAATGTGGCCGATATCTGTATTGTGTGCGGCGGCATTGCCTTTTGCGTGTACCTTTTGCTGTTTCATTCAGAGGAGAAACACCCATGACGCCCCGCTGTCTGACCGCCGACCGGACGGGGGAGCGGGTGGATCAGTTTCTGGCCAGAATGCTCCCCCAGCTGACCCGCTCGGCGGCCCAGAAGCTGCTGGAGGAGGGGGCGGTCACCCTGGAGGGGCGGCCCCTGAAGAAAAACTACAAAACCATCCTGGGGGACCGGCTGGTGCTGGCGCTGCCCGACCCCACCCCCATCGACGTCATTGCCCAGGAAATGCCCCTGGATATTGTATATGAGGATGGGGATGTGATTGTCGTCAACAAGCCGGTGGGCCTGGTGGTACACCCTGCCCCCGGCCACCCCGACGGCACCCTGGTCAACGGGCTGCTCTACCACTGCAAGGACTCCCTCTCCGGCATCAACGGGGCGCTCCGGCCCGGCATCGTCCACCGCATTGACCGGGATACCTCGGGACTGCTCATTGTGGCCAAGAACGACTTTGCCCACCTGTCCCTGGCAGAGCAGCTGCAGGATCATTCCCTGTACCGGGAGTATGAGGCGGTATGCGTGGGCGGTCTGAAAGGGGACTGTGGCACCGTGGACGCCCCCATCTTCCGCCATCCAACCGACCGGAAGAAAATGGCCGTCAATAAGCTCCAGGGCCGCCACGCCGTCACCCACTGGACGGTGCTGGAGCACCTGAAGGGCCACACCCATATTCAGTGCCGGCTGGAGACCGGCCGTACCCACCAGATCCGGGTTCATATGGCCTACATTGGCCACCCCCTGCTGGGGGACATGGTGTATGGCTCTTCCAGGCCATGGCCGGGGCTGGCGGGGCAGTGCCTCCACGCCCGGCGTCTGTCCTTTGTGCATCCCCGCACCGGGGAGCGGCTTACCCTGTCCTGCCCCCTGCCCGACTGGTTTGAGCAGGTGTTGACAAAGCTGCGGCAGGTGCCGTAAAATGGGGACAAGCAAACCAACATGGAGAGGGGCGGGGCCTGTATGGGTAAATTTGACGGTGTACTGCTGGTAAGCGACTTTGACGACACCCTGTATGGGGAAGACATGCAGATTGCCCCTGCCAACCTGACTGCCCTGGACTATTTCACCAGGGAAGGGGGCATTTTTACGGTGGCCACCGGACGGGCCCACCCCACCTTTGCCCCCCATGCCCGCTGCGCCCCCATCAATGCCCCGGTGGTACTGTCCAACGGCTCAGCCCTCTATGACTTCCGGGACAACAGCATGGTATATGAGACGGTTCTCCCCCTGCGGGTACAAGACGACTTGATCCAGGTGGCCCGGGACATTCCGGAGATTGGCTTTGAGGCCTACCACAACGACGAGATCTATGTATACCAGCCCAATGATGTGACCGCCTCCCACCTCCGGCGGGCAGGGGCCACCGCACAGGAAGTCCCCATCGACCGGATGCCCCTCCCCTGGAGCAAGGTCATTTTACAGCAGCGCAACGAGATCCTTCTGGAGACCCAGCGCTATATGCTCCAGCGGTGGGCCGACCACTATGAGGTGATTTTCTCCAATGCGGTACTGCTGGAGCTGACCCGCAAGGGAAGCAACAAGGGCGGCATGGTGTCCTACCTGGCCAACTACCTGGGGATAGATTCCAAAAAGATCTACTGTGTGGGAGACAATCAGAACGACATCCCCATGCTGGCCATCTCGGCCATCCCCTTTGCCCCCTCCAACTGCGCCCAGGCTGTCAAAGACTGGGGAGCACGCATCCTGTGCTCCTGTGAGGAGGGCTGCGTGGCCCAGATTGTGGATATCCTGGACGGCATTTATTAAGGCATAAAGAAACCGCACCCAGATCGGGTGCGGTTTCTTTATGTTACACATAGCCCAGCAGTCCCCGGACAGACACCTCACCGGAGGAGACGGTTTCCTGGCTGCCGTCCTCCCACCGGACAATGAGGGCAAAGGTATCATCCACCCCCAGGGCAGTGCCGGTACGGCTGTCACTCCCCCGGATTACCTTGATTTGGCTGCCAATGGTCAGGCAGTCTTTGCGGTACCGCTCCAGCCACTGCCCCCAATTCCCCGGGAAATCCCGGTTCAGCCCTTCCAGGGCATCCAGCAGGGCGGAGGCCACCTCAGCCCGCCGGGGGGCGCTCCCCAGGGCCTGGGCCAGAGAAATGGCCACCGGCGCCACTTCCGGGCCGAAGTCCTCCCTGGTCTGGGTGAGATTGACCCCAATGCCCACCACCACATAGCGCAGAGCGGCAGTCTCTCCCTCCAGGTCCAGCTCAGTGACGATGCCGCACAGTTTGCGGCCCTCCAGAATGATGTCATTGGGCCATTTGATGCGGGGGCGTACCCCGCACAGGCTCTGGATGGCATCGCATACCGCCACCGCCGACCATGCGGTGAGAGCGCTCACCTGTTCCAGAGAACAGGCGGGCTGGAGCAGGGCAGACAGGTACAGCCCCCCCGGCGGAGAGACAAAGGTGCGGCCCCGGCGGCCCCGCCCCCCTGTTTGCTCCTCTGCCACCACCACCAGCCCGGCGGGGATGGTTCCGGCCGCCCGGCGCTTTACCTCATTGTTGGTGGAGTCTACCCTTTCCAGGCAGACCAACGTCCTCCCCACCTGCCGGTCCGGTTTCATCAGCTCTCCGGGGGAGAGCTTGTCGGGGGCGCATTCCAGAACATATCCCCGGCGGGGGGCAGAGGAAATGACATATCCCTCCTGCCGCAGCGTTTCCATGGCCTTCCACACCGCTGCCCGGCTGACCCCCAGCTTCTGGCTCATGGCCTCCCCCGACAGAGGGGCGCCCTGCTGCCCCTTCAACAGGGCCAGCACCTCATCTCGCAGCACATCCTTCATCCTTTCTGTTGGTCATTTGGTTGGTTTATTGTAATCCTCTCCCCCAGCTCTGTCAACTTGCTCATGTTTTTGGTTGACAAAGATCATATTGTAAACTATACTCATATCCAAGTTTACAATATGGAGGTTCTTATGAAAACAAAGCAACTGGTCAATACAGCGGTGATGGCGGCCCTGATGGCGGTGTGCGCCTGGATCACCATTCCCACGGTGGTTCCCTTTACCCTCCAGACCTTTGCCATCCACCTGGCGGTGGGGCTGCTGGGCGGGAAGCTGGCCGCCCTGGCGGTGGGTATTTACCTGCTGCTGGGTGCGGTGGGCCTGCCGGTGTTCTCCGGCTTTTCCGGAGGGCTTGGCTCCTTTGCAGGGGTTACCGGCGGGTATCTCATTGGATTTTTCCTCATTGCCCTGGTGATGTGGGGGGCGGAGGCCCTGCTGGGAAAGGGACCTGTGGTCTTTTTCCTCTCAGGCGCAGTGGGGCTGGTGGTGTGCTACACCTTTGGCACCGCCTGGTTTGTGGTGCTGTATACCGCTGCCAATGGCGGGGCGGAACTGCTGACGGTACTATGGGCCTGTGTGTTCCCCTACATCATACCCGATCTGCTCAAGCTGACCCTGGCCCTGGTGGTAAGCCGCCGCATAGCCCCTGCTCTGGCCCGGTGAGGCATAACTGCTCCCCCTGTCCCATATAGATAGGCAAGCAACTGCGGGAAGGAGGGGGCCTGATGCCCTATGAAAGCGAGCGGGGTCGGCTGGAGACAGAGCACCACATTATGCTGGAGGACCGGCAGCATCTGGCGGTATCCGGAGTGGAAGAGGTGGAGAGCTTTGATGAGACCACCATTGTCATGATTACCGTCCGGGGTACTCTGGTGATCCGGGGGGAAAATCTCCACATTGAAAAGCTGAGCCTGGACGGGGGCGATCTGAAGGTAGAGGGGGATGTGGACAGCCTGACCTATGAGGATGACCGGCGGGAAAAGGCGGGGGGATGGTTCTCCCGGCTGTTCCACTGAGATGGGCTTTTCGGTTGCCGAGCAGGCCATCTTTCTGGTAGGGGCGGTGGGCCTGGGGGCGGCGGCAGGGCTGCTGTATGACCTGCTGCGGGTGCTGCGGGTGCGGCTCCCCCTGCCTTTGATTGGCGGGCTGCTGGATCTGCTGTACTGGGTGGTGGTGACAGTATGCCTGTTTTTGTATACCACTGCCGCCAGCCGGGGGGAGGTGCGCATTTATCTGCTGCTGGGGGTACTGCTGGGAGGGGCCTGCTATTTTGCCGCCCTGAGCCGGGTTGTACTGTGGCTGGGATACCGTCTGGCGGATTTCGTTGGCATGATCTGGCATATTGTCACCCTGCCGGCGGCGGCTCTTTGGAAGCTGTGTAAAAAAATCGGAATATGCGCAAAAAAAGCCTTCCATTATGAGCCGAATTGGTATAAAATAAAGTCAATATCCGGTGAGCCGGAACAGACCCGCCGGAACCATCAGACCGCAGGCAGGGAAGGAGCCGCCCATGAAGATCAAACGAGCATCTCTTCTGACCAAAGTGGTCATTCTGGCCCTGCTGGTGGCCTCCGCCACCGGTCTGCTCACCCTGCGCAGCCAGCTGAACCAGGCCCAGGCCGATCTGGCCCAGGCCCAGCGGCAGCTGGAGCAGCAGACCCAGATCAATGCCGACCTGGCCGACGCTGTGGAAAACAGCGGCGACCCTGAGCGGCAGGCGGACATTGCCCGGGATAAGCTGGGGCTGGTGGAGCCAGGGGAATATGTCTTCCGGTTCACTGATTAATTTTGAAAGAAGAGAGGATCTAGCAGGCACATGGAGTTTGGTGTTGGAACAATTACGGAAGGCAAGGTCACAGGTATCACGAAGTTTGGCGCTTTCGTCTCTCTGCCCGAGGGTAAGTCGGGGCTGGTGCATATTTCTGAGATCGCCTATTCCTATGTCAACGATGTAAAGGATCATCTGAAGGAAGGGCAGGAGGTCAAGGTCAAGGTCATCGGCATTGACGAGAACGGCCGGATTAACCTCTCCATCAAGAAGGCAATGGATCCTCCCCCCCGCCCCGCCGGTCATGCCGGCCACGGCGGCCAGAGCCGCAACGGCAGCCGCCCCGGCGGCTTCAACGGCGGCTTCCGGGGCAAACCCGCCCCCGCTGAGCCCACCACCTTTGAGGACCGGCTCAAGCAGTTTATGGCCTCTTCCGACAGCAAGCTCTCCGAGCTGCGTCAGGCAGAGCGCCGCAGCTCCCGCCGGGGCGGACGCAAATAAGTTCATAGGTCAGCCTTGATACCCACCGGGCCTGCTGCACAGGGATGCAGCAGGCCCGTTTTTTTGTGTGGTTGCCGCCGGCAGCAGACGGTATTTTTTAGGTAAAATGCCGTTGATAAACTAACACTATTAGTTTTATATTAACTAATAGTGTTAGTCAATCAGGAGGTTGGAATGATGGCATCAAAGGGACTGACCAAAGAAATCATCATTGCAGAGGCTGTGGCCTGTATGGAGCGCACCGGACAGCCCGCCATTTCCCTGCATGAGCTGGCCCGCAGACTGGGGATCAAAACCCCCTCCCTGTACAATCACATCCGAAACACCAGGGAATTGCGGCACGAAGTATTTCGATACGCCATTGACAAGTTTGTGGCCCATCAGCGGGCGGCAACCGCCCACAAGGAAAGGGACGAGGCGGTGCGGGCCTTTGCCCAGGCCTACCACACCTTTGCCACCCAGAACAAGGGGCTGTACCGGCTGATTATGTCCATCCCATCGGAAGAGGATGCACAGGCAAAGGAACTGGCCATCCCTCTGCTGGACACGGTGGTGGAAATCCTCTCGGGCTACGGACTGACGGAGGAGGCCATTGCCCACTGGCAGCGGGTCTTTCGTGCCATCCTCCATGGATTCATCTCTCAGGAGGATCTGGGCTATTTCTACTACTATGATTCCATTGAGCTGAACAAGAGCCGGGAGATTGCCGTGCAGTGTTTTCTGGACGGCCTGCACGCCGGACTGAGAGAATCTTCCAGCATGTAAAAAATCTCTTTGGATTAAAGGGTTAGGAGCATCTGCTATGACAAAAAACAACGAACTGTTTACCTCCATGCCGGTAGGCAAGGCGGTGGCCAAGCTGGCCATTCCTACGGTGGTCAGCCAGATCATCGTCATTCTGTACAGCCTGGCCGACACCTTTTTCATCGGGCAGATTGGCGACCCCAACCAGCTGGCCGCCCTGTCCATCACCTTTCCCATCTACACGCTGCTGACGGCGGTGGCCAATCTGTTTGGCATTGGCGCCAACAGCGTCATTGCCAGAAGCCTGGGACAAAACGAGGAACTTACCGCAAAAAAGGCCTGCTCCTTCAGCTTCTGGGGCAGTCTGGCGGTGACGCTGGTGCTGTCTGTCCTGCTGGCCCTGTTTATGGGTCCCATTCTGCGGTTCTTTG
Source organism: uncultured Flavonifractor sp. (assembly GCA_944383125.1). Taxonomy (GTDB): domain Bacteria; phylum Bacillota; class Clostridia; order Oscillospirales; family Oscillospiraceae; genus Flavonifractor. The sequence goes on along the minus strand of CALWOK010000115.1, from coordinate 6,649 downwards.
GCGCAGATGAATTTACCTTTGGTTTCACCAGCGACTATCTGTTCTGGGTCTTTGTGATTGGCGGCCTGCCCACAGTAGCCGGCCTGACCCTGGGCCACCTGGTGCGCTCCGTGGGCAAAACCAAAGAGGCCGGCATTGGGCTGGCCATGGGCGGCATTCTGAATATCATCCTGGACCCTGTATTTATCTTTGTGTTTCAGATGAATGTGGCCGGCGCCGCCGTTGCCACCATGCTGTCCAACGCCATTTCCATGGTCTATTTCTTTGTGGTGCTGGCCCGTATGAGAACCTCTACGGTGCTTACCCTGTCCCCCAGATACATTTCTTTGGAGAAGAACGTGGCCTGGGGTACCTTGTCGGTCGGTTTTCCCGCCGCTTTGTCGGTGCTGCTGGTGTCGGTGTCCATCTCTGTTCTGAACGGCCTGCTGCTGCGGCATGAGGGGGGCAATATCCTCTCTGCCGCCTACGGCGTCACCTCCAAGTGCGGTACCATCGCCCTGCACATCAGCATCGGTATTGCCCAGGGCGTCATGCCCCTCATCGGCTACAGCTACGGCGCCAAGGATCACAAGCGGGTTCACGCAGTATGCCGGCAGTCCTTTTTGATTCTGCTGATTTTCTCCGTCATCTTCCTGGCCATTGTGCAGTTCATTCCCGATATCATTGTGCGGATGTTCACGCCCGACGAGGCCACCATTGAAGTGGGCAGCACCTTTATGCGCTGCTGGTCCTGGTGCGTCATTGGCATGAGCCTGTTCAATATGTACAACTCCATCTTCCAGGCGGTGGGCAAGTGGGAGACCTCCCTGCTGCTGGCCGTGCTCCGTCTGGGTGTGATCTTCACCGCCCTCAGCTTTGCCCTGGACGCCCTCTTTGGCGTTACCGGCCTGATGTGGGTGCAAGCCATTACCGATACCGTCTCCTGTCTCATTGCGGTGGCGCTGTACGGCCGGTTCAAAAAGGCCCTGGTCAGGGAATGTTCCGCTCAGGCCCAGGAAATGGAAGTGGCTCCCATCCCGCACCGTGTAATTACCATCAGCCGGGAATTTGGCAGCGGCGGCAGAACCATCGGCAAAGAGGTGGCCGCCAGGCTGGGCATCCCCTGCTATGACAGCCAGCTCATTGAGAAAATCGCGGAGGAGAGCGGCCTTGCCAAAGAATATATTGAAAAATATGGAGAGTATGCCGCTGCCGATACCCTGTATGAAAACGCCCTGGGGGGCAGAGATCGGGATGGGCAGTCGGTGGCCGATAAAATGTGGCTGGCCCAGAAAAAGGTGGTGTCCGACCTGGCCCAGAAGGAGTCCTGCGTCATTGTGGGCCGCTGTGCCGACTACATCCTGCGGGAGATTGCCGACTGTCTCACCGTATTTATCCATGCCTCGGATGAGCAGTGGGCTGAGCGCATTGTCACTGTCTACGGTCAGCGGGAGGAATCCCCCGTGCAGCGGCTCCACGACAAGGACAAAAAGCGCAAAGCCTATTATGAGCTGTATACCGGTACCCAATGGGGCCAGGCAGACAATTATGAGCTGTGTCTGGACAGCGGAAAAATCGGCATGGAAGGCTGCGTGAATATGATTGCCATGCTGTATCAGCATGCATAACAAGGGTATTGCCAGAGGGGTCCATCCCCTCTTTCCGGCAGATCCCCGGCAAAAGCAAAACCAGCAGAAGGGGCTTCTTCCCGCCTTCTGCTGGTTTTTCATGTGATACAATGCTTCCGGATCGATCCTGTTAAACTGGCAGCAGGTTTGAGGAACTGATCCAGAAATTGATCGGTGGAAATGGGTCTGCTGTAGTAGTAGCCCTGGCCGCTGTCACAGGAAAGCTCCAACATCATCCGCTCATTTTCTTCGGTTTCCACGCCCTCCACTACGGTATGAATGCGTAAATCCTTTGCCAGTGCCACGATAGCGGCCAGCACCTTCCGTTGATTGCCCTGGGTATCCTTGGCCACGTCCATCAGGAACAGCCGGTCCAGCTTCAGCTCGTCAATTTTGATCTTGCCCAGGGTATTCAGGGAGGAATAGCCGCTGCCGAAATCATCCATAGAGATGCGGAAGCCCACTGCTTTGAGCTGTTCGATGCTCTGATTGAACTTTTCCAGATTCTCCAGCACCAGGCCCTCCAGAATTTCCAATGTGATGAATTCAGGCGGAATATCATATTTTTGGGTAATGGCCAGCAGCTTATCCACATATCCCGGGCTGTAAAAGAGCAGCTTGGTCTGGTTGACCGAGATCGAGATCAGAGGATATCCCTGCGCCCGCCAGCAGTTCAGCTGTTTGCACACCTGATTTACCATATACAGGTCCAGCTGGGCGCAAAATCCGTTTTCTTCAAAAATAGGGATAAACTGGTCGGGATACACCATATCCCTGTCCTTGGGCTGCCAGCGCACCAGCGCCTCTGCCCCTTGCAGAACGCCGGTCTGGAGATTGATTTTAGGCTGCAGGTACAGTTTGAACTCCTCCTGCGCCAGGGCAGATTGCATATGGCTTTCCACATAATGGCGCAGCTGTTCCGACTCATGAAGCTTCTGGTCATAGAGACAGAGGTCTGTCCGCTGTTCCTTCTTGGCCTGTGCCAGAGCCGCCATCATATAGCTCAGATTGGTGATGGAATAGGGATCCGGGGAGTGGGCCGTCAGTACGCCCCCGCTGTACAGCAGCACCGGGTATCCCTCCAGCAGATCCCTGGACCTATGCCGGATCTGGATACACAGCGCCTTGATACGGGAGGCAAGCTGCTCTGGCTCCGCTTCATGGAGGGCCAGATAGAAGGTGTCTGCCGACTGCCTGCAAAACAGTTCTCCTTCCTCCATGCTATCGCTCAGTATTTCCTTGATCCGGCAGAGAAACCCGTCTGCCGCCGCCACACCATAGGTTTCATTGATATACCGGAAATTACGGATATTCAGCGCAACCAGAGCCAAAGGTTCTCGCTGCTGGCAGGCCTCCTCCAGCAGCGTCCGGAAATAGGCGCCGTTGTAAGCGCCGGTCAGCTCATCATGACGGGACAGACGCCTGAGCTTGCTTTCACTGGCTTTCATCTGCTGGTGGGCCTTCTTGCCCTTGTGCCGCAGAATGGTAATACACAGAAGCAGGCCCAGAAGAATAACAACGCCGATAATCTCAATCCTGTAAATATACAGCAGTTCCGTCACAGAATACTCCACACTGTCCGCAAAACTCTGGTAGAGCATATTCTGACGGGTGGCATCCCCCAGGGAGCTGGAGTAGTGGTTAAAAATGGTGAGCAATTCCTCAGGCACATGGTTGGTCACTGCCACCCCATAGGAAAAGCTGTGTACACTGGTCCAATCCACATAGAGAAAATCGTACAGGCCTTTTTTCCTCATATAATAATTGAGGGAATAGGAGTCAATGCGAATTTTATCGTGCGCATTGGTGCGCAGGGCATTCAGCGAACGCTCCGCATTCAGACTGACACTGAAGGTTTCGTCATGGTTGTGCTCTCCGGTATTGGTAGAACATACCGCCACATTATTGCTGGTGAAATAGGGGATAGAAAGGCGCAGGTTACCACTGGAAATCAACTCGGAATTGGTGGGGATACATGCGATGATGTCTACCTCGCCGTTTTGAATGAGGGACAGGCCTTCTTCGTAGCTGTCGGCAATGACCACTTCGTAAGACAGGCCGGATAATTGAGAGAAATTCTCAAAATAGGAGGCCGCAAAGCCGGAGATTTCCCCCTTTTTTGTATGCTGGAAGGGGGCGTTTCCTTTAAAAAACAACACCTTCATGGTACCCAGCTGCTGAACCAGCTGAATGTTATCGGCAGAGAGGAAAAAGTCATTGCTGCTGGTAAAATATCGGTTATACAGTTCGGTCTGTAAATGGGGGTATGCCCGGTTCATGCTGTTAAGCGCCACATTCAGCTCCTGCAGCAGCACCGTTTTTTCCTTGTTGAGGGCAAAGTAGTAGGGTGCGGGAGAAAAGCGGGCAATACCCCGCAGGCCCTCATTCATGGAGATATCCACCTGAATGATGGCGTCTGCCTCCCCTGTCAGAACTGCATTATAGGCCTGGCTGTAGGTGTCATATTTTATTTCATAATACCGGAAGCCGTTCAGCTGGGCAAACTGGTCCAGCTGCTCGATCCGCCGGGCAAAGCCTGGATAGGTTGCCACTGTAATGCCATCCCAGCTTGCATAGTCTCCATCAATCCATTTCTGGGCATCCTCTGCCACTGCCAGTGTGGTATAGGTGGTGCCATAGCTGTAGTTTGGGTAATAGAACAACTCCTCCAGAGACTCATTGCGATTCATAGTCCCCATCATATCGATTTCCCCGGCTGAGAGCATACGCAGCAGGGTGGACAGCTGAGTGTTGGTATCTCCATCCACCTGAACATACTCATATTCCCATCCGGTATACAGGCTGACCTGTTCCAGATAGTCCACCAGATACCCCGCATGGTCGCCGTTTTCATCAATGTAGGAAATCCCGGGCTGAATGGGAAATCCCACCTTTACAATGGTTTTCCGTTCTCTGGCCTGGCAGATGGGCGCCGCCATCGTCACGGCCATGCAAACCGCCAGGAACAGCATTAGCATCCGCCGCATACAAGTCATATCATATGTTCCCTCTCAATCCGATCTGACACACAGGCGATTGGGCGTACAATCAAATAACATAGATCTATTTTAAGTTAATTTATTATAGACTGGATGAAAAAAATAGTCAATTCATCCAGCAAAAATGATTGCAATAAAACACACAAAAAGTCCATACAGATCGTACAAACAAGAAGGGATTGGTGGCAAATTGCAGAAACACGAGGAAAACTTTATCAAAATAAAGTCACAGCTTCATTTCTCTGTCATTTTACCGGAGTGTCTGTTTTCTGAAGAGTGCGGATCTGACCGGCAGCCATGAGATGCTGCCCCTCTGTGTGCTGCGGCGCAGCCGGGTAAAGCAAGCTATACCGGATCGTTTTTTTAAAACAAAAAAAGTCCTGAAATCTTTCGATTTCAGGATTTTCTTGGTGGAGATAAGCGGGATCGAACCGCTGACCTCTTGAATGCCATAGTCCAAAAAATAGTTTTTCCGTACATTTTATCACATAAAATAGATATATTATCATAAAAACACAAATAATAAAAACATTTTATGATATATCGTCTATGCCGTGATAATCTGATTCTGGTACTTATTCTGGTACGAGAATGGCTGCCCTTCGTGCTTGCCGGGGGGCAGCTGTTTTATGATCAGCAATCAAAATGCGAGAAATATTTCTAACTTGGTTCCAGCATTCCAATAATCAGATCTACCGCCTCTGCTGTAATGTCAGCTGGGGCTTTTTCCACAAAATCAGCATTGCGGCTGTTCAGGTCCAGCATACGGGCCTGGTCACACATTACAACACCATCTGTCTTGGTACGATGATCCAAGCGGATGTGGAAGGGGTGCCCACGGTCTGTGTGGATGATTGGGCATACCATGGTGAGGCTGCTCACCCGATTGAACAGATTATTGCTCACCACCAGGGTAGGACGCCGGCCCTTCTGCTCATGGCCTGCCTGGGGATCAAAATCCAGATAGACAATATCCCCCTGTTCAAAAATGCTTACCATACCTCGCTGCCCTCCGGCTTGCTCCAGTCCACTTCTTCTGCCAATGAAATCCGTTCAATCTGGTCAAGCGGCTTACCATAAAAAGCCATCAGCCGCTCCTCCAGCGCTTTGTGCTGGACAGATGGAGCTTTTTTGATGGTGATGCTGTCCTTGGAAGGAATCAGCTCCACACGGTCGTTTTCTCGGATGTCGAGAGTTTCCAGCAATACTTTGGGGATGCGCAGCCCCTGGCTGTTACCCCATTTCTGAATGGTTGCGTACATGGCAGCACCTCCTAGAGAGGGATACTTCTAGATCGTGATACATACAATTCTGTTATATTTTTCCCACAATAAAGCGCATCAGCATAGTAGCAACCTCAACACGGGAGGCATTGCCTGAAGGGTTCAGCGTAAATACGGTATTACCGGTGATGATACCTTCGCTGACAGCCCAGTTCATAGCTGGGATGGCCCAATCACTGATCTCAGTAGCATCTTTGTAGCTACTCATAGTGTCAGTGCTGACAGCTGGTTTGCCTACATAACGCCACAGCATAGTAGCAAACTGCTCACGGGTTAGTTCCTGATCTAAATTGCTTCCATCAGAAATCCCTTCTGCAACAGCCCACTGCTGACCGGCATCATACCAGTTATCACCGACAGATGTATCCATGCCTGCAAAACGGGCAAGAACCGTCATAGCCATAGCTCGGTTCATGGCTGTATTTGGAGCAAACTTATGATTGCCTATGCCGTTGAATAGTTCCCTGCTGGAAGCAAAGGTCACTGCATCGGCGCCCCAATGAGTGTGTGGAACATCTGTAAAGGATTTGGTATTGTCCATAATTTTGATGGTGTTTTCCCCGCTAAGGGGAACAATGATACCATTTTCTGTCATTACACTGCTCTTGATCACCTCTTCTGTACCATCTGGATGAACAATAACAGCTACAGTACCGGGAGTAACATTTTCTACAGGGACGTTCACCTTAACGCTGATGTTAGTGGGTAGAGTGACAGTGATGGTGGGAGCGGCATCCAAGTCATTGGTGACAGGTACAGG